>JBBRPU010000167.1:0-7298 GCA_038227545.1 Candidatus Acidiferrales bacterium | reverse complement strand
CGCGGGGTGGCAGCGGGGTCAGCGCTGAAGCCCACTGCGCCCATGGCCGCACTCGCCACCACGCCGTCGTAGCTTTTGGTCTTGTCGCGGATGTCAAGATATTCGCGATACGAAAAAACATCGAAACTATTGTCGCGCGAGGTGCCCACCAGACTCACCACCCGGCCCGGCTGCAAGACCGGATAGGGCCGGAAGATAAGTCCGTCCACCATGCTGATCGGCGTGGAGGTCATACCGATGCCCATCGCCAGCGTGAGCACGATGAACACCGTGAGACCCGGCGTGCGGCGCAGGCTGCGCACGGCGTAGCGCACGTCATCGAAAAAGTCTTTCAGCCAGCTGACCCGGCGCGTGTCTCGTATCTGCTCTTTGCGTTGCTCGAGACCATCCATCGCGCGCATTGCCGCGTAGCGAGCTTCGGTCGTGGAAAGGCCCTGAGCAACGCCCTCGGAGATTTTCTGCTCCAGATGAAACTCCAGTTCCTCGTTCAGTTCCTTTTCCACCCGGCCACCGCGCAGAATGGATTTCAGTCTCAGTCGCGCGGTGAACCACCAGTGCTCCATGCGCATGACGTGCTCCTAAACTTCCGACAATCTGATCACCCGCGAGACGGCCGCGGATAAGCGCTCCCACTGAGCCGTCTGCGATTCAAGTTGTTTGCGGCCCGGGCGCGTCAGCGAATAAAACTTGGCGCGGCGATTATTTTCGGTTTGTTTCCACTCCGCGGTGATCCATCCCTCTTGCTCCAGTTTATGCAGCGCGGGGTACAGCGAACCCTCACTGACTTGCAGCACATCTTTGGAAATTGATCTCAGGCGCAGGCTGATGGCCCAGCCATGAAGCGGTTCCAGCGCGAGGATTTTGAGCAACAGCAAATCGAGAGTGCCGAGTACGAGGTCGTTAGGCTTGGTCATATAGGTTTCCTAGGGGAGAATACAAAAACTTCTCTCGGTAAGCAAGGGGAACTTCCGCATCGCTGCTTTTGAAACTGCCCTCCGCGGGAGCGGTTCTGTCGCGCGGCGGGCTTCGTGTTATCTTCAATGTTCCGCATGGTACAGACTCATGAAATCCCTCTGGGACGCGAGATTCAGTTGGGACCGCTTCGCCTGGGCGGCGGCAATCCACTGTTTCTGATCGCCGGTCCTTGCGTCATCGAAAGCGAGGCGCACGCCTGTTCGATGGCGGAAAAGATCGCGCGCATCGCAGGCGAGTGCGGAGTTCCCTACATATTCAAAGCTTCTTTTGACAAGGCCAACCGCTCCTCGCTGAAGTCGTTTCGCGGGCCGGGACTTACCGAAGGCCTGCGCGTACTGGCAAAAATCAAAAAAGACTTCAACGTGCCAGTGCTCACCGACATTCATGAGAGCTCCCAAGCGGCGCCTGCTGCGGAAGTGTGCGACGTACTGCAGATACCGGCATTTTTGTCGCGACAGACGGACTTGCTGGTAGCGGCGGCGGCACCCGGCCGGATTATCAATGTGAAGAAGGCGCAATTTCTTTCTCCCTGGGACATGAGCAATGTGGTCCAGAAAGTTTCTGGCGCGGGCAATGACAAAATCATTTTGACGGAGCGCGGCGCGTCCTTTGGGTACAACAATCTGGTCGTAGATATGCGGGCGTTTCCAGTGATGCGAAAACTTGGCTATCCCGTCGTGTATGACGTGACGCATTCCGTGCAGCTGCCAGGCGGCCAGGGCAACGCCAGCGGCGGCCAGCCCGAATTCATCGAAACGCTGGCGCGCGCGGGAGTGGCTGCCGGCGTGGACGGCATTTTTCTCGAGACCCATGACCATCCCAGTGCCGCGCTATCCGACGGCGCGAATGCGCTGCCGCTATCGCAACTGCCTGCGCTGCTGAAAAAATTGAAGCAGGTCGCGGACCTGGTGCGCTGTTGGAGTACGCCATGAGCCTGGATTGCGCGCGGCGCGTTCTGAAAATCGAAGCGCAAGCCATTGAAGACGTCCTCGCGCGGCTGGACTCCAGTTTTGAGCGCGCTGTGGATGTTTTGTTTGCCTGCAAGGGCCGCGTAGTCGTCAGCGGGATGGGCAAGTCGGGATTAATCGGACGAAAAATTTCCGCGACGCTTTCCAGCACCGGCACTCCCTCGTTTTTTTTGCACCCCGCGGAAGCGCTGCACGGCGACTTGGGCATGCTGGCGCGCGGCGACGCCATGCTGGCCGTTTCCTACGGCGGCGAGACGGAAGAAATCGTGCGGCTCCTGGAAGCATTGAAGCGCCTGGAAATGTCCTTGGTCACGTTGACGGGCAAAACGGATTCCACGCTGGCGGAAGCGAGCGACGTCGTGCTGGACGTGAGCGTGAAGGAAGAAGCCTGTTCGCTAAATCTGGCGCCCACCGCCAGCACCACCGTGGCGATGGCCGTCGGCGATGCGCTGGCCGTAGCGCTGCTGGAGCGGCGCGGATTCCGCCACGACGATTTTGCCGCGCTGCATCCCGCGGGCCGATTGGGAAATAAACTATTGCGCGTCGAGCATTTGATGCACGCCGGCGATGCGCTGCCGCGCGTGTCCCTGGATACGGCCATGCCGGATGTGTTCCATGAAATGAGCAAAAAGGGTCTGGGCATGACTACCGTGACCGAGCCGGACGGCCGGCTGGCGGGAATTTTGACCGATGGAGATTTGCGGCGCCTGATGGAAAAACATCGCGGCGCCACTCTGGAAATGTCTGCTGGCGACTGCATGACCTGCGGGGCCCAAACGATCGGCCCGCATGTCCTGGCCAGTGAAGCCCTCAATTTGATGGAGAAGCGCAAGATTACTTCGATCGTAGTGGTAGATGAAGCCCAATCAGTTCTGGGCGTTGTGCATCTGCACGATTTGTGGACGCTGCAACTGATGTAGCGGTTGGCGGCAAAAATCTTGATCAGCGCGAAGGGATTCGAATTGGCTAAAGCGGGCAACAGAACATGGGCACGGCCGGCGTCAGCGAGCGTGGCGAAACGCGCCAGGGCCATCACCGTTTTTCTCATGGATGTGGACGGCACCATCACCGATGGCAGCGTCACTTTGCTTTCGATGCCCGACGGCTCGGCGCAGGAAATTAAAACCTTTGACGCGCACGACGGGCAAGGCTTGAGCCTGGCGCACGCCGCTGGCATTCGAACCGGCGTCATTACCGGACGCGGAAGCGCCGCGCTGCAGCGCCGCGCCAAGGAATTGAAAATTGAATTTGTATACGAAAATCAACCTCACAAAATCGCAGCCTTCGAAGAAATCCTCAAAAAAACGGGCGCGACCGCAGCCATGGTGGCCTATCTGGGCGACGATTTGCCCGACATCACCATCATGAAACGCGTTGGTTTGGCCATCGCGGTCGCCGACGCCGCTCCCGAGGTGAAACGCGTCGCGCACCACGTGACGGGCGCCATGGGCGGAAAAGGCGCGGCACGCGAAGTAGTGGAGCTGATCTTGAAGAGCAAAGGCATCTGGGAAGAGATGATTGACAAGGCGCGAGCCTGATTTCCCGCGCCCAAGACTTTCCGATTAAGGCGATACTGGTGAAAGAGGCTTCCGATGTTGCATGCATGGCATGACGTTTCTCCGGGCAACGATTTACCGCGCGACTTTCAGGCGGTAATTGAGATACCGCTGGGCTCCAACGTGAAGTACGAGCTGGACAAAACCAGCGGCCTGCTCAAGGTGGATCGCATCATCCACTCCGCCGTTTATTACCCGGCCAACTACGGATTCATTCCGCAAACCTACGCGGAGGACAACGATCCTCTCGACGTCCTGGTGCTTTGCCAGGAGGCGGTGCAGCCGTTGGCCTTGATTCAGGCGCGCGCTATCGGCTTAATGACCATGGTGGATTCCGGCGCCAGCGATGACAAAGTAATCGCGGTGGCCACCGGCGACCCGGAGTTCAACAGCTATGTTGAAGCGCGCGATTTGCCGCCGCATCGTTTGCTGGTGCTAAAGAGATTTTTTTCCGACTACAAGCAGTTGGAAGGCAAGCAAGTGCAGGTCGAAGACATTCGGCCCGCGTACGCGGCCATCACGGTGATTGAAAAATCCCTGGCACGTTATCAGAAAGAGCGCGAACGTTTGCGCGCCCACGACGGACACAGCGCGACCAAGGCGTTACTGCCGAACAAAAGCTAATCGTAGTAATTTTGACTTATGAAGCGGCGCACTTCGTTACATCTTCTTAAAAAGGTTTTCGAACGCCTGCCGCGCATCCGTGGGACGCGATGGTGACGGCGGCGGCGACGTAGCCGTGGACGGCTGCGAATAAGAAGTCGGTGCCGTATCCTTCTCGATAGTCATCCTGAACTCATAAAACGTGCAATTATTTTTCGCGTCCTTCGGTGTAATTCGCTCCGGAACGGGCTGCGTGCATTCGAACTGCACTCCGGAATCAAAAAAACGGCACTGTTTGCAGCAATGCAATTCGAATTGGCACTTGGGGCAGGTTCCGTTGGCATCAAACCCGGGCGTGAGGACCGCGCCGCAGTTGGCGCAGCGCCCGCGTGTTACCGTGCCCACCATGCGGGGCGTTCGCGGGCCGAACTGATCGGCGCCGCGCGGACCGCCGGAAGGCGGCTTGCGGTCGTGATGAACTTTTTCTTTTTTATCTTTTTCCGCGTCGCGATAACCGCGGTGGCTGTACTTGCGATCCACAAACGCCTCCGTCCGCCCATCTGCACGGACTACTGCTTACGTAAACCTGCCGCTGGGCGCCTTTTGGCGCACCACAACTTGGCGGAAATCCACTCGGATTGCTACACTCGGCCGGCCTGCGCGATTGCTTAAGAAGTTCGTTGCAGAGTGCTTACGGCCGGGGAGCAGAAGATGGGACCTCTATGTTTTTAGCCCTCTGGGAGTTCGAAGTCAAGTCGGGTTGTGAGGACCGCTTTCAAACCGTCTACGGAGCGCACGGCGACTGGGCTCGGCTGTTTCGCACCGATCCAAATTTTCTGGAAACCCGCCTCCTTCAAGACCCGCGGCAGCCCGCGAAGTACATTACGCTGGATTTCTGGGCCTCGCGTAGCGCGTTCGAATCTTTCAAGGAATCGAATCACACCACGTACCAGTTGATGGATAAAAACTGTGAAACGCTGACAATTTTTGAACGCTGCCTGGGAATGTTTGACAGTTGAGGCACCTCGCAAACGTATTTGCGTTGCGCAAAGTCTATTTCTCTTTTGGTTGTTTGCCGAGCCACAGGGAAACCAGCCCGCTCGGCGGCAAATCGGGCTGCAAGAATTGTTGTGGCGTCCCTGCGGCAAGCAGTACCGCTTCCGCGGCGAGATAGCCGCTGCGCACCGCTCCTTCCATGGTTGCCGGCCAACCGGTCGCGGTCCAGTCGCCCGCAAAAAATAAGCCCGGAACCTTGGTTTTTTGTTTTGGCCGCCAGCGGTCCACGCCCGGCTGCGGTGAGAATGTAGCGGCAACCTCCTTGATCACCGTGGCTTTCATCAACTGCGCTTCCTGCGCGCGCGGCAGCGCCTGGCGCACTTCTCGTAAGCACAAATCAATAATTTCTTGCCGCGACTTTTTCATCAGGTCGTAAGAAGCGCTGATGACCATCTGCAGATATTGCTCCCGATGAGCATCTGTATTCGCTGTCCCATAGAGCTGCGATTTGTTGAAAATCCACTGCGTGTGCGTATCCAGTAGCGTGACGAAAGGCTCGTCCATCACCACGCGGTCAAACCAGAAATGCACGCCAGTGATGGGCGCGGTTTTTATTTTGCTGAGATTGCCCAGCGACGCTTCCATGCGGCGAATGCTTTCGGGCATCAGCTCCAACAGCGTGTCGTGTGGAACCGCGAAGACATAAGCATCCGCCGACTCTTCCCTGCCTTCATCGAATTGCACCGCGCGAATTTCTGCGTCGTCTACCATCAACGCGCGCACAGGCGTACGCAGCTGCACTTCCCCACCGCGCGCTTCGATCGCGGCTTTGCAACCCTGATACAAGTCCGCGAGCGGAACAACGGGCACGCCCATGCGGTACCCGGTACTGTTCATCAAAAACGCTTTCCAGAAAACATCCACGCCATAGCGCGCGTCGGTGCGGTCGAGCTCTTCATCCAGCGCACTGACGAGCACCACCCGCCAGAATCGCTCGATGGCCCCAGCCGTCTGCCCACGTCTGCGCAGCCATTCCAACATGGAGATACCGCCAGCCTCATCTAGATCGCGCGGTTTTCCTCTCGAGGCCAAAATATCAAGCATGGCGCGCGCGATCGACAACTTATCGCTGAGCTTCAACGGCGCGAAGGTCAAAAAAGACCCCGTCATGTGAAAAGGAGCAGGCAGCAGGCCGGCTTTCATCGTTCCGCGCCGTCCCTGCGGATCAAGAAAGACCAGCTGGTCAAAAAACTTGATTTTGTCCGCGGAGCCTACGCGGCGATAAAAATCCGCAAGGTTGGTACAGCAGCCCAAAGTAACGTGTTGGCAATTGTCAACATGTTCGCCATTGGGTAAAACATAGGAGGTAGCCCGGCCGCCCAGAAATGGTTTTTGCTCGAACAGTCGTACGCGCCAGCCCGCTTCAGCCAGCGCGACGCCGCACGCCATTCCCGCCAGCCCGCCGCCGATCACGATCGCGCTTTTCAATAATATTCTCTTCCGTCAGGCGCCCGAATCGCGCTCTGGCAATGAACACCATTTTTTCCGCGCGCGACAATCGCACGCGTTCCCCGAATACCGCAAAATCCTGCGCTTCGATGCGCGCCAACAAAGCACTGTAGGTGTGCGCCAGCAACCACAGCGTGCCGCGGCTCTCTTCATCAATCAGGTTCAGCAGCTCCGCGCCCTGCTCATAGAACAGCCAGGCTCTTTCCGCTTCAAAGCGCAGCAACTCCCGCACCCCCAGGGTCGCGTGCGACAAACCGAGATCCGTCGCCGCCACTCCGTAGCGCGCCAGATCCTCTTCAGGGAGATACACGCGCCCCAGGCTATAGTCTTCGTGCACGTCGCGAATAATATTCGTCAGTTGAAACGCCAGCCCCAGCTTTTCCGCCAGATCCAGCGCGCGTGAATCGCGGAAGCCAAACACATGCGTGCACGTCAGGCCCACCGTGCCGGCAACGCGATAACAGTACTCCTTCAGACGCTCAAAAGTCGGATACGTTTTTACCGTCAAATCCATTTCCGCGCCAGAAATCAGGTCGTGGAGATAGCGCGAGGGCATGCGATAACGCTGCATGGTGTCCACCAGCGCGGGCAAAACAGGCGCGCCCAATGGTGACGGCAGCGTTGGCGTTGCGGCGTGGCGCGTAACCGCACTGTCGAACGCGGCGCGCCATTTCGCCAGGCCGCGCTGCTT
>JBBRPU010000166.1:0-7309 GCA_038227545.1 Candidatus Acidiferrales bacterium | reverse complement strand
GCCGTGGCCCAAGGGAAAATCGCGGCACTTGAGGGCGCGGAAGCGGCGGTGGTCACCGCATCCGGCATGGCGGCAATATCCTGCGCGTTGCTGAGCGCGCTGAAGCAAGGGGACGAACTCATCTCCACCGCTCAGCTTTACGGCGGCAGCTACCGCCTGATGCGCGACATGTTTCCCAACATGGGCATCAAAGTTCACCACGTGGAAACCAAGCTCGACGGCCTGGAACAAAAACTAACCTCCAAAACCAAAGTGCTCTATGTGGAGACGCCCACAAATCCGATGCTGCGCCTCGTGGATCTTCATAAAGCCATCGCCTTTGCAAAAAAACATAAGCTTGTCTCCATCATTGACAACACGTTCGCCACGCCCATTCTTCAGAATCCCATTGCCATGGGTTACGACCTGGTAGTGCACAGCGCCACCAAGGCGCTCGCTGGACATTCCGACATTATCGCGGGGGCCGTCGCCGGCAGCGCGGAGTGGATGAAACACATCCAGCACATGGTGATCTCGTTGGGCGGCTCCATGGATCCGGAAGCGGCGTTTTTATTGATTCGAGGGATGAAGACGCTCGGCCTGCGCGTCGAACGCCAGTGCGGAAATGCGTTGGCCGTTGCGCAGTTTCTGGAAAAACACCCCAAGGTCGAACGCGTGCATTACCCCGGCTTGAAATCGCACGCCGATCACGCCCTCGCCAAAAAACAGATGCGCGGGTTCGGCTCCATGCTGGCGTTTGATTTGAAAGGCGGGTTGTCCGCGGCGCGCCGTTTCGGCGATCGCGTGCAGCTTTTTCTGCTGGCCGTCAGCCTCGGAGGCGTGGAATCTCTCGTGGCCCTGCCGCTATACACTTCGCACTACAACATGAGCGCGGAGGAATTGAAGCGCGCCGGAGTAAGCCCTGGAACCATCCGCGTTTCTATCGGCGTGGAAGACGCGGAAGATTTGATCGCGGACTTGAAGCAGGCGCTGGGGTGATTTCCTGGAAATCTGCCGCAAGAATTTTGCGGCGGCAAAAATCAGTTGGACGCCAGCGGAACCGGAATGTCCCAGCCTGGTTGCTCCGGTAGCAGTGATCGCACAATGTCTTCGAGTTCATGCGCGCTTTGCACCTGCTGCGGATAGTTGTAGCAATTGATTTCGTAGCTGCTGCCAAACTTTGCGCGCACCACTTGCAGTTCTTCTTCGAGGCGCAACGCCACCCGCTGAGCGTTGATAGGATCCGTTTCCGGCAGCACCAGCGCAAATAAATCCGCGGTCAGCCGATAGATGGAATCCGTGGGCCGCAATTTCCGCGACAACGCCTTAGCCGTGTCGCCCCAGGCCGCAGAATCCTCGCTGGCATTTTCCGCGCCTTGGCCGGCTTTGGCTTTCACCAGCAGCAGCGACAGCGTTTTCTCCATTGCGGCCGCGCGCCGGAATTCCATAGTCAAGCGATCCCAGAAATGCTGGATGTCCGGCATGGATTGCAACAGATCCACGCTGGCCTGATGGCGCAGCTCCACGTTGCGCTCCAGCTCCTCGAGCAATTGCTGCTTGAGCTTGCGCACCATGCCCTGGCGATCCACCAGGTAGCCGATGAATAAAAGTACCAGTCCACAAAAACCAAAAAACGCCACGCGCAGCGTCCACTTATTTCCCACGGGATTTTCAAAAACCAGCGGATACATGAAGGAGGCCAGTCCAGCGGCCAGCACAAACACAAACACTGCGGCCAGAATCGTGAGCTGCAGCTCACGACGCTCCAGATGATCCAGCTCCGCGCGATTCAGCTTGGCCATAATCGGGAAACCCGGTCTCGGTCACTCGCCACATCGCCAGTTGGGCGTGCAGAGTGAAGTAACCTTCATATTGGTTTTGGCAAACGCGCGGGGCAATAGACCGCGCGGAAGCAGCGTAGCCGAAACACTATTGCTGGATTGTGGTCACCGCTTTGCGAGCAGGAAAACATTGACGAGTTTGGCCATTCAGCGCGATTTTGACTGCCGGGATGGGCGGCTCGGAGGCATCGGGCAAAAAGAAAGGGCGGCGCACCGAAGCGCGCCGCCCTTAATTTGATTTTGCGAAGTGGGTTAGAGGGGCTGGACGTTAGAGGCCTGCAGGCCCTTAGGTCCCTTGGTAACCTCGAATTCAACCGCTTGGCCGTCATTCAATGACTTATAGCCATCAGCCACAATCGCGGAGAAATGCACGAACACATCTTCTCCACTCTGGCGCTGGATGAAACCGAAGCCCTTGCTGGCGTTAAACCACTTCACTGTTCCTTGTTCTTTACTCACTGCGTTACTCTTTTCTGTCAACCGGGTTGCGGCTGAGCATTACTAAATTGAGCTATTTGGTGCTATTTCCGAGCCCCTCACAGAGCCTGGCCGTCTTCGACCGTACATAAAAAAAGGCCGCAAGTGTGACCTCGCGACCGCTTTCTTCACGTTCCAAAGGCGATACAAGAGCATCAAACGCGATAGAAGAGTACCACAACGGCACAACGGTGCCAAGCACTTTTTCCACGCCGACGGCACCGCTGGGATGAATCGAGACCCGCGCCGAAATTACCCCCCACCCTTTAGGGCCAAGAGTTCGTGTAACTTGTTGAACAGAAGGTAGTTATTTTTCGCGCAACAGCGAGGAATTGGGGCAAGAGCGATGCCTCATCAACCGAGGCTGAGCAGCCTGTTTGAACGTGTTCCGAGATCGTGGAATTCTGAGGAAACACGGACGCGGTGGGTTGGTCGTAGTAACTTCGCGCCCCAGCACGGAGTGGAATTGACGGCGTCGGGGACATCTGAAGTAGCAGAGATATAGGAGTAATCGCCAGAGTCACACCTGAGTTTACTATTTATACATGTAATTACTACTGGACTGATGGTCAAAACTGGTACAGTCCGAAAAGCTGCCCTGGAAAGCAGGTTTCCACAGTTTTTCCGTCCGCTGGTTCCCCAGTGTTCTGGACTTTAGAGTTCCAGCCGTTTTGCAGCCTCTTCGGGGGGAACTGGGTGGGCGACCTCGGGCACTCGAAATGTAACGTAGCTGCCGTTTTTCCCCGTAGCTGTGTCGATTACTTCTAGACCCAGGTGATCGACCGCTGCAAATCGTCGCGATAGTATTTGAGAAAAAAATGCTGTAGATAAACTAGGCCGTTGCGTGTAAGTTCCAACTGGCTTACGTCTGACTTTAATGTCGCTCTAGGTTTCCAAACTTTTCCTAAGCAGATCGCTGCCTTCTGCGTCGTGTTCTGGCGGGAGATATAGCAAGCTGACCCCCAGGTCGAGATTCAGCTCAGTGAAGAATTCGAGCGCTGTGCTTGACAACATTAGACTCGACTGTTCCGTGAAACAGTTTTTCCAGCAGTAAATATCAACTTTGAAATCGTTCATCAATGAAAGTATGTAGTCTCTTCGATCCAAAAGCCGTTCGCGCAGCCACGCAATGTGCACATCAAGATCGCTGTCACTGGCTAGTGGCGAACTGAGCGACCACATATCATGTGGATAGGGTCTCTTTGCTGGGTCGGCCTCGCCCTTTCTGTGTCGATGATCAGGGCTAAGACCAAGTTCACGAGTGATACGATCAATGTCCAGGCCGGTTCCAAAAACCCGGAAAGCTGCACCTGCTGCAAATTGCTTGTTTTTGATCACAGTTGTACTCATCGTTCACTCCGTTCCGCGCCATAACCCTGGTCTGACCTCGCTAGCAAGTTCCCTCAATTCTTTTGCTGTCCTATTGTCGCCTTCCGCGCACCGTGCACGCGCTCCCAAGCATGCATCGCGTTCCCTAAGATTGAGATTTGCGGATCATCAAGATCTCCGTAAGGGATACCTGAAGGTTCTAGCGACCAGTCTGGCGACAAGAACCTGCCTATGCTTGATGAATCGTACCTCGCCCGAAGTTGTCGAGGCCGGATTCGGAGTCTCGTTCTTCCGGGAACAGATGGAAGGTTTGCTAATTGTTTTACAGTACTTTGTGTGGCATGCATTGGTCCTGAAGGAATGCGACTCGATTATAACGACTCAGAAGATAAAAAATCGGAAAGGTTCCGTCTGTCGCTAGGTTTCAACGCTCCTGTCCGCAGGCTTTCGCTATCCCGGGTTTCCCACACATTTCAGTCTCCAAGGTTCCGCCGTGTGTCCACGTATGCATCAGGACCTCGCCTTCGCGCTATTTCGCGATCGCGATACCGTCATGGATTGCTTATGTTGCCCCGCGATTTCCGCCAGCCATTCCTTCGTTTTGGGCGGAAGAAAGTTGGGGAGGAGATAACCACCCTGCTCGTAGAGTTCATAAGCGGCTGGGCCAATATAACCACCGGTGGTGGCACGGTTCTTCCGGTAGTGCTGCCGTATCCAACGCACCAAACTTCCATACCATCCTCCGAAGTCCGCCGGTTTGCCCAGGTACGGTTCAAAATTGCCAAACAGCCTGCCCTGACCTAAAGATGGCTTACCGCACCACGTTGCCGTGAATGACGGAGTAAATTCGATAATCGGCTCGTTGAGAGTATCGATCCTATAGTAACCGGGCTCGGGTACCCATTTCCGTTCGAGACTAGGAATCAGCCTGCGATTCCAGAGGCAGAGGGTTTTATCAGCACTGGCAGGTCCGGCGATGGGTTGAACGTGGGATGAATCGAAGTCCCGAAGGACAATGTCCGTTGGACCGTACTTCTGGATTACGCGTAGAAACTCGTTCCGATCTGCGGGCAGCATGTAGAGGTGAATTTGGCGTCCCACAATGTTTCCTATTTACTGCAGCCGACGTGGTCATTGTAAACAAAGCGCCTACCCTCTGCAAAAACCGCGAAGGGTAGGACACCACAGTCGCGTCTGGGGTTTATCGGTGCGCCACCCGCCATCTTGTTTCCACTCCACAGCAAGAGTCTAGCCTCTTCCTTCGATCCCGAAGTCACGCGATCTTACTTGTAGGTTTTATTCGAAACACGGGGACAGACGGGACGTTTCCGAATCGTTTTGCAAAACTTTTCGTAGAATGCTTCTTGGTCCTCAAGAATGCGAGTGGATTATAGCGATTCTGAACATAAAAAGTGGAAACGTTCCGTCTATCCCCAGGTTCCCTGTCTCCAGGTTCCCAGGTTCCCACGCACAAGCAAGCAAAATATATCTGTCGGCCGCCCGCGGAGTTGTTGAACTGAAAAGAGAGGTCCTTCGGCTGCGTGAGCCGGCTCGTTCGCCCGCCACGGCGGGCAGGCAGGAGCGAACGAGAAGGAAAAATCCGGCTCACTTCGCTCAGGATGACAGTTTGGTGAGGGTTGGACGATTACTGCACGCCGCGTTGCAAACGCCGCCTCGTGCAGCTGAGCGTCGCGAAGTAAAAGGTCGATCACGGTTTTGCTTTGGCTCCATCTAGGAAGTGACGGACTTGGCGACACTTAGTTCCTACGCTTCCAGACTGTACCTTCGGAATACCTGAGTAAGGTACGAAAAAACAATGCATGCTGCTCCCCCCCAAACCAATGAGCGGGACAGCTAGTCGCACCCGCTAGTCCCCATGCGAGAGCGCCCTACCTGTGCTGCCGAAGCGTTGGAATTGCGCACGCGGGAATAAACGCGCTGCGCAAATATTGTTTGTGGTGTGAACGCCAACCCCTGATTGCGGGAAAGCGTTGACCGCGGGAGCGGGCGCTACTTACCATGAAAGGATGGTGCTACGGCTTCTACTTATTCGAAACTACTGTGGGCTTGCCGTGGCTTTGGTCCTACGCGCCGCGCTCTGCGCCGGCCTCTCCACTGCTGCACCTGTTCAGGCTGCCGCCTTCGGCGATCAGGCCGATAAGAAGAGCATTGCGAGCGGCGATAAGCAGGACAAGGACAAACACGGGAAGGACAAACAAGGCAAGGACAAGGCCAGGGGCAACTTTTCTGCCGCGATGCCGCAGGAGATTCCTGTGCTGCCGCTTTACAATCCGGGGCGGCCGGCGATGTACTGGCCGCCGGCACCTGCGCCTAGCGCGCGGCAGACTTTGATCCAGTGGGTGGAACAAAAATTCGCCTCGGGAGAGCAAAACTATAAAGCCGGGCATCTGGAAGCGGCGCGCAAGGATTTCGATGAAGCGGTGGACGCCATGCTGCAAAGCGGCGTGGATCCCAACTCCGATCCTCGGCTCAGCGAAGTTTTTCATCGGGTGGTGGACACCGTCTACACCTATGAGTTGCAGGCTTTTCGCGCCGGCGACGGCTTCAACGAAGCGCCCGCGGTGCCCGCACCGATTGATGAAGTGGCAGAGATGACCTTCCCGGTGGATCCGCGGCTGAAAGCGCGCGCCGAAGAATCGGCTAAAAATATTTCCCACGATCTGCCGACCACCGTAAACGACGAAGTGCTATCTTTCCTGAATTTTTTTCAGACGCCGCGAGGGCGGGCCATCGTGGAAACCGGACTGCGCCGCGCGGGGCGCTATCGCGAAATGATCGCGGGGGTGCTGCGCGAAGAGGGCGTGCCTCAGGATTTGATTTACCTGGCGCAGGCGGAAAGCGCGTTTCAACCTACGGCGCTGTCGCGCGCGGGGGCGCGAGGCATGTGGCAATTCGTGGCCTATCGCGGGCAGGAGTACGGTTTGCGTCACACCTGGTGGCTCGACGAGCGCCAGGATCCCGAGAAAGCCACGCACGCCGCGGCGCAACATTTGCGCGATCTCTATAAGATGTTCGGCGACTGGTATCTGGCGATGGCCGCGTATAACTGCGGGCCCGGGAACGTACAAAAAGCCATCGAGCGCACCGGCTATGCCGATTTCTGGGAGCTGTACCGCCGCAACGTGCTGCCCAAAGAAACGAAAAATTATGTGCCGATTATTCTGGCGCTGACGCTGATCGCCAAGGATGCGCCGCACTACGGCATTCAGGCGGAGCCGGAATCGCCGGTGGCTTCCGACGTGGTGAAGCCCGGCCGGGCTATTGATTTGCGGCTGGTGGCGGAGACGATTGACGTGGATGTGGAGACGCTGCGCGCGCTGAATCCTTCGCTGCTGCGGCTGGCTACTCCCGATGATGCCGCTTTTGAATTGCACCTGCCGCCCGGGACGGCAGGGAAATTTTCCTCGGAGATCGCGGACATTCCGGCGGACAAGTGGGTGAGCTGGCGGCGTCATCGTGTGGCCGCGGGTGAAACACTCACTTCCATCGCGAAGAAATACCGCGTGACTCCCAAGGCGATTGCCGATGCCAACAATCTGGAGCACGCCACGGCGCTGGACACCGGAGAAAAACTAATTATCCCGGCGATCCAGACGGCGGCGGAAAATAAGCGGCGTATGGTCAGCTATCGCGTGCGCAAGGGCGATACTTTTCTAGGCATC
>JBBRPU010000165.1:0-7324 GCA_038227545.1 Candidatus Acidiferrales bacterium | reverse complement strand
TGCTGAAGAACGACAAAGGCATCCTGCCTCTCGACGGTTCCAAAATCCGATCCATTGCAGTAATTGGGGCGCACGCCGACACCGGCATGATTTCCGGCGGCGGCTCCGCGCAGGTTGATCCTGAGGGCGCAATTGCGCCGCAGTGGAAAGCGCACGTGTGGTTCCCGAGTTCGCCGCTCAAAGCGATACTGGCCAAAGCTCCGGGGGCAACTGTGAAATTCGAATCTGGCGAAAATCCCGGTGCCACTGCTGCGCTGGCCAAGCAATCCGATGTAGCCATCGTGTTCGCGCACCAATGGGCTTCGGAAGATTACGACCAGCCGGACTTGTCGCTTCCGGATCATCAGAATGCCTTGATTGATCAGGTGGCTTCCGCCAACGCGCGCACCATCGTGGTGCTGGAAACCGGGAGCGCCGTTACCATGCCGTGGATTGACAAGGTCGCGGGCGTCCTGGAGGTGTGGTACGCCGGGAGCAAAGGCGCCGACGCCACCGCGAATATCCTTTTCGGAGAAGTGAATCCCAGCGCGAAGCTGCCGATGACTTTTGCGAAGAGCGAAGCGGACCTTCCGCATCCCAAGATGATCTTGCCGCGTCCCGATCAGCTTGGCCCTGAAGCGGTGACCAGGTCCGGCGAAGCCAAGCCAACATTTGAAGTGCAATACGATGAGGGATTGAAAGTTGGGTATAAGTGGTACGACGCGGAAAAGAAGATGGCGCTGTTTCCGTTTGGATTTGGATTGTCGTACACCACGTACGCGTACTCGGATCTGAAAGTTAAGGCGGGTAAAACTACTACTGTGACATTTTCGGTGAAAAATACCGGCAGCCGGCCGGGGGCGGAGATTGCGGAAATTTATGCCGCTTTGCCGGCGGAAGCCGGGGAGCCGCCGAAGCGGTTGGTGGGGTTCAGCAAAGTGCCGCTGAAGGCCGGGGAAAGCAAAGAGGTGAGCGTGAGCATTGATCCGATGTATCTGTCGATTTTTGACGAGGCATCGGAGAGTTGGAAGATGGTGCCGGGGGGCTACTCGTTCATGGCGGGCGGGTCTTCGCAGGACTTGCCGCTGGTGCAAAAAGTCACGCTGAAGTAAGGCGGTCGATAGCGCGACGCAACTTCGGTATAATCGGCGCGATCACTGTGTGGAGGACGAAATGGCTGAACCATCTTATGAAGAGCTGAAGGCGAAGGTTGCGGAGTTGGAGAAGAAGGGCGCGGGGCGGCGGACCGGGGCGTTGGAATTTCGCGTCGGGGAAAAAGGCGGCGTGAGTGTGTATGGATTGGGGCGTTTTCCGGTGACTTTGTATTACGAGCAGTGGATTCGGTTGTTGGATGCTTCGCAGGATTTGCGGGCGTTTCTGGAAGAGAACAAGGCGGATGGGAAATTGAAGATGAAACAGGGTTGAGACGCGTTGAAGGTTCTCACGTGTGTGCGTCAGAGGTGGTGACACACGATGGGTAACACGAAAGCGTGAAGACAGAATCGTGAAGGCAAAAGCAGTGAATTAGAGCTGTGAATTGAGAGCTTCAACATAAGAACTGCAACACAAAAGCTTTAACATAGAAGCGTTAAATCAAAAGCGCTGACTCAACTACATCCCGGACCGATTTTCGGTGGTCCCACGTGACGAACCCCACCCTCCAAACTTCCGAGGGTGGGGCACCCGCCGCGTTTTTTTGATTTGAGTGTGCTGGACGTTTGGGCTTTTGATCGATTTGCTAGAACGGCAAAGTTGAGAGGTCTATGTTGCCGCCGGAAAAAATGATGCCGATTTTGGGTGTGCTTCCGTCTGGGCGGGGCGGGAGATTTAGGGCGGCGAGGGATGCGGGCCGGAGGAGCGGGGCGAGGGCTACCGCGGATGATGGCTCGATGATTATTTTCATGCGCTCCCACACAAGACGGGTGGCGGCGATGATTTCTTCTTCGCTGGCCAGCAAGATTCCGTCTACCATTTTTCTCAGAATGGCGAAGGTGCGCGGCGCGAGACTGGCGCGCAAGCCGTCGCAGATGGTGTCGCTCGAGTCCTGGGATTGCAGCGTGCCGGTCTGGAGGGAACGGTAGGCGTCGTCGGCGCGTTCGGGTTCGCAGCCGAAGACGCGGATATCTGAATTCATACCTTTGGCGCCGAGGCAGGTGCCGCTGAGCAGGCCGCCGCCACTTACGGGAGCGAAAACGGCGTCGAGGCCGGTGATTTCCTCTAGCAATTCTTTGGCAGCAGTGGCCTGGCCGGCGATGATGCGGTCGTCGTCGTAGGGATGGATGAGATAGGCGCCGGTTTCGGATTGGACGCGAGCGGCGGTTTCATTGCGGGAAGTGACGGTGGGTTCGCACAAAGTGATTTGCGCGCCGTAGCCTTCGACGGCGCGATATTTTACCTGCGGGACATTTTTGGGCATGACCACCCAGGTTTTTACGGCGCGCCATGCGCCGGCGCAGGCGATGGCGGCTCCGTGATTGCCGCTGGACTGGGTGACGATGCCGTGGGCGGCTTCGGCGTCGGTCAGGGAGAATACCGCGTTGCTGGCGCCGCGAATTTTGAACGAGCCGGTTTTCTGAAAATTGTCACACTTGAAAAAAAGTCGCGCACCGGTGAGTTTGTCGAGCGAAGAGCTGGTCAATACAGGCGTGCGATGGATTCTGGGGGCGATGCGCGCGTGAGCTTCGACTATTGAAGCCCAGGTAGGCGGCGCGAAATCCGGCGGTGCCTGGTGTGGTGCGGCTGGGTTTTTCGACGGCGTAGTTGAGCTGGCCATGTATGGAGCGCGACGAGGAGCAGAATACCGGAAGCGGACGCCGGCGCAAAGGTGTGCGCGCGTTCCAGTACCCACTTGGGCGGGCTAATTTGATGCTTGACGTGTCCCGCCGCTTTGCCATACTGGCGGGTACCCCCGCAACTGTGAGAGTTTCGTGTCGGTTTCCCCCCAACTGGAGCACGCTAAAGTGAAGGTCCCCGAACGACGGCAGTTGACCCGCTATAACTTGCGCACACCGCTGCGCTTTCGCGCGTTGGGAGTGGCCAAGGACAGCAGCGAACACTTCACGGAAGCGTTGAATGTTTCGCGCGGCGGATTTTTCTTCGCGTCGTCCGCGCCGCTGCAAGTGGGGATGCCGCTGGAAGTTACCTTGCGCATGCCGAAGGAAGTGACCGGGGAGGCGCCGCAGGAAACGAATTGCACTGCGAGAGTGGTGCACGCGCGGAGCGAGCCGTTTGGCGACGGACGCATCGGGTTTGGCGCGGAAATCGAGAAGTTGCATATTGATGCTGTTGGTCCGCAGAATTGGGCCGTCAGAAGCAGTTAGCAGAAATCAGCGCCGGCTGGAATTTGCAGGCACGGTGGCCACGGTTTTTCCACTGCCCACGTTTTCAAAACGATCGTAAGCGCGCACCGCAATGGTGTGCTCGCCGGCAGATAAATCACTGATGATAAATTCGTATTTCTCTTCCGGAGCGTCGCTGATGTTTCCGATCGGAGAAACGAGAATCCAATCGGCGCCGTCCACGCTGTACTGGGCGCGTTCGACACTGGTGGCGGCGTCGCGAGCGGTGAATTTGACGGCGACAGTGGCCTTCGGCGACGAGGCTTCGTGTGCCGTGGTGGTCGCGGCCTCGAGATGCTCGATGACCGGCGGGGTGTTGTCCACTTCGAAGCGTTCGCTGAGACGCTCGGCGGTGAGCGCGCTGCCGGTCGGATTAGAAGCCGCATCGCTGGCGACAAGTTTCAGGTAGTAGGCGCCGTCGGCGAACGACGTGGTGTCCCAGGAATAAAATTTCTGGTCCAGCTTGTCCTTCAATAATTTCCAATCCTGTTCGTTCTCTCCGCGGTAGTAAACGGCGTAGCGCAGCTCGTCGTCGTTGTCGTCGTGCGCGCTCCACAAAACCGAGGCCCAGCCTTTCTGCTGCAGGCCTTGCGGCGGCGGTTCGAACTTCTGCGCGTTGCCGGATTGCAGGATGATGACGCCGGAAACGTTGGGAGCAGGAGGCATCTTGAGATTGACGTTGGCGGGCTGGCCGGAGGAAATAATGGTGGTGGCGTTGGCGCGCACGCCAGGTTCCTGCAAGGCGATGCCATCCACGACGGGTGCGACGTTGCGTGGAAGATAGGCGAGGCTGGCCCAGTCCACGCCATCGCCGGGACGGCCGCCATGGATGACGGCTTTCCACTGCGCGAAACGCGCGGGCGGAACCTCCACGGCAACTCCGGAATGCGTATAAGGACCATACCAGCGGGACCATTCCCGGCCGGGATCTTCGGTGTTGCCGGAGCGAGCGAAAAATTCCACGCGCGGAGCAGAATCGCGGGCAGACGATTTGGCGTCGCCGGTGCGCGGACTCCACCACTCCAGGCGGCCCCATTGCGAAAAGATTTGCGCGTCGTAGGAGCGCGATTCGTAGGTGCCATCGGCTTCGAATTCGGGGCCGACAGAAAAAACTTTACCGGGATTGGCGGTGCATACAAAGACGCGGCCATCTTTGCCGCGCGAAATTCCGGTGATTTGCGCGGAGCCGGCTTTGGCGAGCTGCGCGAACACGCCATTCGCATCAATGGAGAGAAGCGCTCCAGTGTTGCCAGTGCCGGCGAGGAGGCGGCCGTCGGCGGCGAGTCCCAAGCTGTAAACAATTTCTTCGCGGGATGACCAGAGCTCGTCGGGCGCGCCGGTTGGACTGATGCGATAAATGCTGGAAGTGAGGAGCGGCGGGAATGCTACGAAGACAGGCGCCGCAGCCGATTGGCTGGAGGCGGCCGTTTGGCCAGAGGTAATAGTGGTGGTGCCCTGAGAATTGGTGATGGCCGCGGAGGGTACCGAAGAGAGGTTGCGCTGGCGCTCGCCGATGGCAGAAACGTAGATGGTGCCGTCGGGCGCGCTGGCGAGGGCGGTAACTTCGCGCTTGGGGGTTTCGTAGAGGACGAAACCTTCTGCGGAAGTGGCAGTGGACGAGGCTGAGGAAGAACCGGATGAAGTTGCGGCAGTCGATTTATCGCCGGATTTATTTTCGCGGGGAGATTTTTTGCTGCTGCGGGAGACGCGGAGTACGCGGCCGCTGGGTTCGGTCCCGGCGATCAGGTTACCGGCTGGATCGAAAGTTAGTACACGAATGTGGGCTTCGTCGCTCGAATAAAAGAGCTCGCTTTTGCCGCTGGCGTTGACAGAAAAAATCTGGCCCTGGTCTCCGGTGGCCACGTAGAGCGTGCCATCGGAAGAAAAGGCTAGGTCCCAGATGTATTTTGTTTTGGGATCGAAGAAAACGGATTTTTCGCCGGAGGAGGAGACGCGATAGACCTTGCCGTCAGGGGAAGTGCCTACATAAAGATTTCCCTGGGGATCGAAAGCGATGGCTTGCGCGGAAAGTTCGGAGGATTCGAAAACGGTGATGGGCTTCACACTTGCGGAGGGCTGGCCAGGGGCGTCGAAACGAAATACTTTTGCAGGAGAACCGCCGGCGCTGTAGAGGACGCCTTTTGCGTCCGTGTGCAGCGACCAGAGGTAGGAAGCGTCGGCATCCGCCAGCAGCGAGAATTTCGGAGCCAGTTCGAGGCGGCCGTCGCTGCGAACCGCGACACCGTGAGCGGTGCCTTTCAGAAATTCGTCGTAGGTGGTGACGCGCCAGTGGCGGGTGTGCTCCGCGCGTGCGACGCAGGCGCACGCGACGATGAGAAAGAGCGCTACGAATAAACGGGCGCGGCGGGAACGGCGGAGCGGAGACGAGAGCCGCAGGCGTGGCTTCAACATATTTTCATGAGTGGTCATCGGATTTGTAGGTTGAGCGAAATGACTCCCGCGACGGGGCCGCCAAGCGGAATGGAAGATTCGCTGGAAAGCGATTCGCGGAGGACCTGCACGCTGCCGGGAGCGGGGCGGCCGTCCACAATATTGATTTGGGAGAGCGGGACGTTGGGCAATTCCTTGTCGTCCCACAACATGGTGGGAGAGGGAGAGAAAAGTCCGACGTAGAGGCGATCGTTGCGGCGTTCGCGATTGAGCAGAGCGATAAGCTGGTCGAGGCCAGCAGAGCCGCTGACGGCTACGGGAGCGAATCCGCGAGAAGCGCGGTTGAGCATGTCGGCATCGCTGACCAGCACGCGAAGGGCGGTGCCGCGCGCGACCTGGTCGGGAACACGCACGGTGGTTTCTTCGACGCGAGCGGGACCGCGATAGGGGCGCAAGAGTACGCGCACGCGCAGTGTTTCTCCCGGGGCGGCTTCGCCTTTTTCGAGCCAGGCGCTTTCGATGGTGAAGGATTGGCGGCCGGGCACACTTTCGACCTTGAGGGAAACGCGCTCGATGCCGGCAGCTTCGAAATTATTGGTGAACAGGCGCGAGAAAATATTCTGCATGGTGAGGGCGATGGGCAAACCATCTGGTGAGAGCGCGTCACCGGGAGCGAAAGTATTTTCGATCTGCACAGGGGCGTGATTTTTCATCTGGATGGCGCCGGAAAGGTGCAGCGTGGTGCCTTCGCCGTAAAGAGAATTTTGCGTGAGGCCGCTGAAGGTGGTGAGCGCGACCAGAATGGGCGTCAGGCGGGGATGATTGACCAGTTCGAAGTGCAGTTGTTTTTCGGCGCCGGCTACGGATAGCGTGAGATCGAGCGGAATGAGGGCGGGAGCGGCGCCAAGTTTTCCGGTAACGGCGGTGATGTGATCGCCAGTGATGGTGCCAATGGAGCCGCCGATGTTTACGATTTTGGTGGAGGCCATGTCGGAGGAAAGGGTGGTGACTACGCGGCTGCGCGCCATGGGCAGCTGCACGTCGCCAAGGCTCAGGAAGGGATGGCCGCAGAGAAAAACGCGGTCGGCTTGCACAGCGGTGACGGTGCAGGCGGAGTTGATGGAGGCGTCTCCCTGGACAAGGACCATGCCCGCCATGTCGCCGGGTTTCAGCTGCGCGTCATCGGGGCGCGGCGCCGCGGTGCCGCCTTGCGCGGCGACGAATCCGTAACTTTGCAGCTGCGAAGAAAACTGGCGAAGCGCGGAAGCGTCGAAGCCGGAAAAGACCAGCGGGGTTTCGATGGGTTCGAGGGCGGAGCCGGACGGCAGGGTGACGGGCTGCGTTGAAAAATTGTTGGCAGAGTTTGCGGTGGTTTGACTTGGCAGTGAGGACGGCGGAAAGAATGGCGCTGCGCCTTGAGATGGCATCGTTGCAGCAGGATTGTTTTGCGGGGCGGGGGACTTCAGAACATCGGCGATGGGGGTGACGCCGGCGATGGGTTCTTTGGTGAAGACCCCGAGCTTCAGGGAAAGCGCCCCGGCCAGCTTGCCATCGAAATATACCGGGCTGCCGCTCATGCCTGCGACTACGCCGGTGTGCTCGACCTTGGGGCCTTT
>JBBRPU010000164.1:0-7335 GCA_038227545.1 Candidatus Acidiferrales bacterium | reverse complement strand
CCAGGCGGCAAAATTATCGTTGAGCTGCGCGGAAGTATTTTCCACGGGCTTTTCTTCCACGGGGCTGCCAGCGAAAGTCCATTTGCCGGCCTGTTGCATCAATTCGAAGTTTCGACTCACTGTTTTTCCGCCTGTACGTCGGGAGGCTGAACGCTGGCCTCGGTGGGGTGGTGTGGTTGTGTAGAAATCGTTTTTAATGTGGCGGTGTCACTCGATCGCGGAACTTCGACATGGACGTCAGCAGAAGTCAGCGCCAGGTCTGGTGTCGGACTGGGAGCAGATTGCAGCGCGACCTGCTTGGCGGTCTGGGCGGATGCCGCAGCTTCCACATTGACAGGGGTCTCCTGATTCAGGCTGGAGGGTGAAATGAGCGCCAGGGTCAGAAGCGCGGTGGCGGCGGGAACCTTGGAAAGAAATCTTCCCATGAAGGAGCCCTTGGAACTGGCGGTGGCGGCGTAGGAAAGCGTCGCCGGCGATTCGGAACGTGCCGGAGCGCTGAGGCGAATTGCGGGTTCCGGCTTTGAGGCGGAGGCCGCGGGAGATTTGATGACGAAGCCGGTGTTCTCGCGCAACGAGTTGAGATCGAGATCCGCCAAAACTTCTTTGACAATGTTGTGATCAATAGTTTTCTGCTTCAGCGCGCAACCCAAGGCCATGGCGTTGAAGCACAGGTTGTTGATATTTCGCGGAATGCCTTCGCTGCCTTCGAAAATCAGGCGCTCGGCGCTCAAAGTGAACAGCGGCGCGCCCTTGTAACCGCCACCAGCAAGACGGCGCTCGATATAGGCGGTGGTTTCCTGGAAATTGAAGGGCTGCAGGCGCACGATCATGGAAATACGTTGGCGCAGTTGCAACATCGAAGGACTGGAGAGGCGCTCCGCAAGTTGCGGCTGACCGGCGAGAACGATTTGAATAACTTTGGACCACGGGGTTTCAAAATTCGAAAGCAAACGAACGGACTCAAGGATCTTTTCTTCAAGGTTTTGCGCTTCATCTATCACCAGGATGAAGCGTTTCCCGGCGCGCATCTGCTCCATCATCACGCGATTCAAAAGCACCTGCATTCCGGGTAAATCTTTTCCGGAGGCGTCAATGTCGAGATCGAGAAGAATGTGGCGGAGAAATTCACGCGAATCGCAATCGGTCTGATACACGAAGGCGGTGCGCGCCTGATCGCGCAGCATTTCGAGATACTGGTAGATCAAAGAAGTCTTGCCCATGCCGGGTTTGGCGATCAGCGCAAGAAATCCGCGATTGTTGGCGGTGCCCATCAGCAGGGAAGCCAGAGCTTCACGATGCTGGGTGCCCATGTACAGGAAGCGCGGGTCGGGAGTGTCGCCGAATGGAGCTTCGGTGAGTTTGTAAAAGTCCAGGATCATCAGGCGGCCTGCCTTGGAACGGACGCCAGAACGGGGATGTCCAGCGCGTTAGTAACATCCCTGGGAGTGCGGAAGGAGGAATCAAAATATTCGGCAGCGAAGGCGGAAAAAACGCTGGCGAAGGAGGCGAAAATAAATCCTACCGCGATGACCATGAACGGACCGTACGCGGGCACGACGGGGACGACTGCGGGCACGGCGATGGCTACGTCGGCGATACCTTTTTTGTCGAGCGCGTCGGAAGTGCGCTCCTGCTCGCGCTTGCTGGCGTACAGCAAGTAATTGGCTTCATCGGCCTTGGCTTCGCGAAGGAGCGCGGCCTGCTTGATGCTTTTCTCATCGAAGCCGGCCATCTGGCCGTTCATTTTGGCGATGCTCTCGGAAATCGCGGCAGCCGCGGCCTTCTGGGAAGCGAGATCCAACTGAGTCTTGGCCAAATCCTGGCGCAAATACTCATAGGTGGTGTCGCGGTCGGTAGTCTGCGCAACGTATTTTGTTTCTTCGGCCTTTTGAATGGCGGCCTGGGTGCCAGCAATCTCTTTGTCCACTTCCTGAACCAACGGGTACGTGGATTCGTATTTGGTCAGCAACTGGTTACGTTTGTTTTGCGAGAGCAACAGGCTGGCCTGCAGCTCCTGCAAGAGCCCGTTGGCGGGATTGGTAATTTGTTGGGTGTTCGAACGCACCGGGGTCACGGCCATTTGGCGGGTGACGTCTTTCAAGCGATGCTCGCTCTCGGAAATGCTTTGTTGGGCCTGGTAAAGAGATGCGACGGAGTTTACGTATTGTTGCGCCATGTTGGTGCGCAGTATGTCCGGCGCGGCAACGCCCTGATCGTGGCTGAAACTGGAGAGCTGCGCTTCCACGCGCTCGAGATCCTGATGATATTTTTCAGCTTGCTCCGCGAAGAAAGTGGATGAGCCGGCGGGGCGGCGCAGGAGCAGATGCTTTTCCAGGTACAGCTTGCTCAAATTTTGCAATACGCAAGCAGGGGCTACGGGATCGCCGGTGCGTCCGTATTTAACGTTGATGACATTGGAAGTTTTCTCGGCTTCGACTTTGACGCCGCCGCCGACGGCCATGGCCGCTTTTTCAAGATTCATGGCCTTTTTGCGCTCAGGCGATGGGGAAATGAACATGTCGGACGGAGACCAACGCGTATCGGGTACCAGGCCGCAGGTCACCACGATGGCGCGGTACATATCGGAGCCCTTGAGTAACGCCACTTCGGAACTGATCTGGTCGGTGGAGACGGATTTGGAGCTGGCCACCGAGGAATTCTGGACGGAGGTGATAGCGGGATCGGAGCGATTCTGCTCCACGATCACCTGCATCTTGGCGATGTAATAATGCGAAGCCCAACGCCAGGCGATCAGCACGCTGAAAAGGAAAACGCCGCAAAAGGTGGCCACCACCAGGAGCTTGTGGCGGAACAAGGGAGACAGCAAATCTCGCATGCTCGGCAGGAGAATTGCTTCATCGAGGTTCTTTTTATTCGATACGTTCATCTGTAGTTCTCTCTATTCCTGGCGCTTGGTTCCAGTTGCGGTAATCAGAAATACGACGACGGCGAGGTGCTAACGCTGGTACCCACGCCGTAGGGAACGTACTTGCGAATTTTGGTGATGGTTTTCTCCGGAACGAAAATCATGTCTCCGGGACGCATGGCGGCATCTTCTTCGACATTCTTGCCGTGGAGAATATCTTTCAACTTCAGTTCCTTGGCTTCCAACCACCCGCCGTCAGGTACGCGATGATAGAGAAAAACCTGAGTTTTGGCGGTGGCGGCAAAGCCTCCGGCCAAGGCGATGGCTTCGGTGACGGTCATGTCGTAGCGCAGATCGTATTGGCCGGGCTTGGATACCTGCCCGAGAACGACGAAGTAGGCTTTTTGAAAATCAATCAGGTCAATGTCCACGATGGGCTCGTGCAAAGTTTTGGAGTAAGCCTTCTTCACGGCTTCGACGGTTTCCGGAACCGTGAGTCCCTGGATGAAAACGCTGCCGGCGCCCTGAAGAGTGACGTAACCGTCGGGCTGGACCATGACTTTGGGCTGATTGAATTCCGGAGTCAGGGGAAAAGTGAGTGAAAGAATGTCACTGCGGTTAATGCGATAACGAGGATTCCGTATAGCGGGCACGGGGCGGCCCTGCTCGGCGTTGCCGCGCACGGTGGTGGCGGGCGTGGCGTTATTCATGGCGCCCGACGAAATTCTCTGAGATTGCTGAGCGCACAACGCTACAGGCAGGAATAAGGACACCAGTGCGATGCGAGTTGCGAGTGTTTCAGTAAATTTCAATGCTACCCCCAGTGTTTCTTAGTACGAGTTGCTGGTGACGACCCGGTACTACCTGACGAGCCTGATTCCCCGGAGCAAGGTAAATTCATCGCCGACAACGGAAAACCCGACTCTTCCCTTATCTGCGTTGTCGCCGGCCTTATCGCCGGTGCTGCGGTCCACGCGCAGAACCTTCATGCGAGATTTCATTCGCGATTTAGGCTCGCGAAAACCCAAAAGGTCGATCTCCACCTCAACAACGGCGTTGGTGGGAGGCGAGGTGGAAGCCAGCACATAGGCACCTGCAGTGCTGATATCGTAGGTGACTCCGCTGGACTGCATTTGCCGCCGTCCGGAACCAACCCACCGAAAAACCAGCGGAAGCCCGACGCGATAACGCGAAAGTTTTCGTCTCTCGACGGAAGGAAACACTGGCAGGGGGTGGGCTACCGCACGGAGATTTGCGAATTCCTTCACCCGTCAACCGTATAGGCATCGCAAAAACGCCGCAAGTGGTGAAAAGGCCCATAGAAGTGAGGAGCAATCTCACTCATTTCAGGAGGAGAGTTACTTCTCTGTGTCCAAACACTAACTGAGCACAAGTACAGGAGTATTTTGTTCTGGTGCAGGAGAGTTTTTGCTCACAGGAAAAGCTGTACGGGGGTTCAGCACTAACCCGGAGTGCCAGGAAGGAATTTTAGGAGTAATTTTTTGAGGTGTTAATAATGGAGGAAGAAGCAAGCGGCTATGCTCAGTTGATTGATGAGGTTAGGGAGAAAACGGTTTGCGGCAGCAGCGCAAAACAAACACATAAGAGTTTACATATAGAGGGAACGGGGCCCGCGGCCGACGCATCCAATAGAAATTGTGATGACGTGCAATCAAAAAGAATCGCGGGAAAACTTCGTTGCAGCGGCTGCACGCGAAAATTTGATGTGGTACATCGTTTAATCAACGTTGGCTTTTTTGAAAAGTGATTTAACATCTTTGGTAGCCCACCGCCAAACATTCAGGGGGAAATTTATCGATGAACCATTCAAGTGGGCGAATCGAAATTGTGATTGCGGACCGCGACAAGATGGGTGGCCAGTTAATGGCCAGCGCGTTGAAGCGATGCCGCAAGCAATTCGATGTCGTCGCAGTGACCACAAATTCCACCGACGCTATTGTGGAGTTAGGCATTCATAAACCGGGCGTCTTGCTGGTGAGCCCGGAGTTGGAGGACGGCTCGGACGCCGGCTTCAAGGTTTTGCAGAGTTTGCGCGCCGCGCATCCGGATACCGCCGGAATCATGATGCTGCACACCACGGTGCGAGAATCGGTGATCGAATCGTTTCGCGCGGGCGCCCGAGGGATCTTTTATCGCTCAGACTCGTTCAAAGCGCTGTCCAAATGTATTCGAACGGTGCACGAAGGGAAAATCTGGGCGAACACGCAGGAACTGGAGTACATCCTGGAGGCATTGTCACAACACAAGCCGGTAACGCGGCATCATGGCTCGGCATTGCTAACACCGAGCGAGCAGCAGGTGGTTCGTCTGGTTTGCGAGGGCATGAAAAACAGGGAAATCGCGCAGCAGTTGGGACTGACCGAGCATACCGTGAGCAATTATATGTATCGAATATTCGACAAGCTGGGGATGTCGAGCCGACTGCAACTGTTGTTGTATGCCATGAGCAAGCAAGAAGAAACGCAACCTGAGTTGGCGAAGACAGCGGTAGGATAGCGGAACGAACAGACACAGTTGCTCCGGGGCAGACCTGAGGGCTACGTCTGAGCAGTTACCATCCGGGTTGCTTAGCAACCCACTGTCACCTTTTGTTATCGCCCAGTGGTCCAATACGTTCTTGTGTACCTTAATATATAACTCCTGCGGCATGGTGGACTAGGGGCCAGCTCGTTGCCAAGCCATGAGGGCGATGGATGCGTTGTACTTTGAAAACAAAGGTTTTGCCCTGCCAGAGGGTGGCGGGATCCAGGTTATCGAGCTTTCAATAAATACGATTGCTGCACTTGGCGGTTAACTTGCATGGTACAAGTCCGCCGAGGGGATCGTATGGATGGCAGCGACCGCCGCCTGTACTCCAAGCTGTTCAACCTTCTTAAGAGTTGTGAGACGGAGCTGCTTGCTTATCGCGTGGTGTATGAGGCGATCCAAGCGTCCGGCCGCGTGCCGGACTTGGCGCAATCCCTGCGCGCCGCCAAGAATGCCGTCAGGTCCCAGATGGACGAGAAGTACGATGAGGCGATTGAAAAACTGTCGCGGCTGCATGACGAGCAAGAAATTCTCCAGGCCCTGGATAGCTTGGAGCGTTGCGACCCTCCGAACTAGAGAACGTGACTCCGTAGGCCGCCGAGCATTAAACAACCCTTTTTTGTGTAATTCCCGCTCCTAATTCTTCGCCTGAAATAACTGATCGCACTTCATGACACGCCTTGGTGCTCCTGAGCTCGTTTGCTTCCGGGAGCCCGCAAACTTTCCGACCGAAGTCTATTTCGTAGTGGTCACGAAGGGCCAAAACGTTGGGAAACAATTTCGGCGAGTTTGCGGCAGGAATCAGAAATATTTTGAGGTTCGCCGCGTCGCAAGGATTTCAGATCCACCAGCTCGGAGCCAATCCCTAGCGCGAAGCTTCCGGCGGCGAAGTACTCGGCGGCGTTGGAGATGCTCACGCCGCCGGTGGGAATGAAATCGAGATCGGGAAATGGTCCATGAAGGGATTTAATGTATTTCGAACCGCCCATGCTTTCGCAGGGAAAAATCTTGATGAGGCGTACGCCCTCGCGAGTTGCCGCCATTATTTCGGTGGGTGTCAATGCTCCGGGAATGGCGAGTTTTCCACGCGCGCGTGCCGCGGCGATTACCGGAGCGGAGAGGCCGGGGCTTACGATAAATTCGGCACCGGCGTCGAGGCATGCTGTCGCTTGTTCATGGGTTAAAACCGTGCCAGCGCCGATTAATAACTTGTCCGTATGCTCGCGGGCGAGTTGCGTAATCAGCGCAGGGGCATCCGGAACGGTCATGGTGATTTCCACGATGGAAATTCCGCCGGCGAGGATGGCGCGCACGGCTTCCTGCGCCTCTGACGAGTTTGCGGCGCGAACTACCGGTACGATTCCGACTTCGCCGATGCGCTTTCGTGATTCTTCGGCGTTCATGACGGGGCCAGGGCGGAACTGGAAGGTAATTTCATCGCTGGATTCGTGCGGAGGCGCCTTTCATGAGTTGTAGAACTTCGGCGAGCGCGGCCATGCTGGTGTCGCCCGGCGTGGTCATGGCCAAAGCGCCGTGAGCCGCTCCACATTCCACCGACCATTGCGGGTCACGTCGGGTAAGGAGTCCGTAGATAAACCCGGAGACGAAGGCGTCGCCTCCGCCTACGCGATCATAGACTTCGAGATTGTCGCGTTGCGGAGCGGAGTGGAATTTGCTGTCACAGTAGGCGATGGCGCTCCAATCGTTAAGCGTCGCGGTGCGGGCATGACGTAACGTGGTGGCTACTGCTGATAGCTGCGGAAAAGCTTTGACCACGTCTGCGATCATCGCTTTAAAATTTTCCTGATCCAGATTTGTGTGCGGTGCATTCGCGCTTTTGACGGGAAATCCCAGCGCCGCGGTAAAATCTTCTTCGTTACCGAACATTACATCCACTAAGGGAGCGAGCAGTGAATTGACTT
>JBBRPU010000163.1:0-7353 GCA_038227545.1 Candidatus Acidiferrales bacterium | reverse complement strand
GGACCGGATTCATGATGGGCATGATGACGCTCGTTCGCGTCCTCCCGCCCGATCAGTACGATCACATCCAGGAACTTCGCAAGAAACAGGAAAACAAAAAACCCGACGCGATGCCGGGCATGAAGATGTCGGGACGCTGAGCATGCGACACAGGAGAGCAGCAATGAAAAATAATTCAATTCGGCCGATCGTAATGCGCGTGGTGTTCGCGCTGGCGCTCGGGACATCTTCTTTGGCGGCGCAGCAAGGGATTCCACCGAAAAAACCGCTCATCCTTCCACGCGAGTTGCTGCTCGTAACCGCGAGCACGCAGGAACACGAGCATCCGCAGACTTCAGGCGCCGCAGATAAATCTATGGCAGGTGTAACGCTGGAAGAACTCCAGCAGATGGCGCTCACCTACAACCCGACACTTGGGCAAGCCAAAGCCGGGGTAAGTGCCGCCGCTGGCCGCACACGACAGGCCGGACTCTGGCCCAATCCCACCGCCGGTTACACGGGAGAAGAAATTCGAGGCGGTTCCTATGGTGGCGGACAGCACGGAGTTTTCGTCCAACAAAATGTCATCCTTGGCAGCAAGCTCGGTCTCGACCGTAACGTCAGAGCCGAGGAGGGCAAGCAGGCCGAGGCGGAGTCCGAGGAACAAGGCCTACGCGTCGAAAACGGCGTGCGCATCGCCTTCTACCAATCGCTCGCCGCACAACAAATGGTGGAAACCCGAAAGACACTCAGCAGTCTCGCGAAAGATGCGGTGGAGACGACACGCCAGCTTTTCAATGTCGGGCAAGCCGACGAGCCCGACCTGCTCCAAGCCCAGGTCGAAGCGGACGAGGCGGATCTCGCCGTTATCGCGGCCGAACAAGACCAACTGCGCGCCTGGCGCGTGCTCACCGCGGTCGTGGGTAAGCCCACGATGATGATGGCGAAACTCGAAGGCAATCTGGAAGACCTCCCGCAACTAGACGCGGACCAGATGATCGAAACCATTCTGCGGGACAGTCCCGCGGTGAAGATTGCGCAACTCGAAGTCTCGCATGCCGACCTGGCCTTCACTCGGGCTCGTCGGGAAGTCATTCCCGATCTTTCGCTTCGCGCGGGCTATCTCAACAACCGGGAAGATGTCGGTAGCGTTCCCCCGCGGGCCGTCGGGTCCGAGGGGTTCGCCGAGGTGGGTGTTAATTTGCGCATCTTCAACCGCAATCAGGGAAATATCGCGGCAGCCAAGGCCGACCGAGAACGCGCACAGTTCGAAGTCCAACGTGTATCGCTCACCCTGCGCCGGCTGGCCGCGCCCGTCCTGCAGAGCTATTCGACCTCTCGTTCCGTGGTTGAACGCTACAAGGGGCGGACACTTCCCAATGCGCAAAAAGCCTACGACTTGTACTTGCACAAATACCATGAAGGCGCCGCTGCTTATCCTCAGGTATTGATCGCGCAGCGAACGCTCTTCCAACTCCAGACCAGCTACATCAGCGCGCTGGAAAACGCCTGGATGAACGCCGCCGCCTTGCAGGGATTGTTGCTCACCGACCCACTGGATTTGCCAGCCGCACCGGGCGAACTCGACCGCCCCGTCCGAGAAATCAACATGCCGGTCGCGGAAACCCAAGGAGCACCACGCTAGAGGCGGCCATGAAAACAAAAATGAAATGGACCGTTCCTATTCTGGTTGTGATTACGGCTGCCGGGCTATTCGGATGGAGTCAAATCCGGCGAGGTTTCAGCGCGCGCGCGACGCCCTCGCGAATCGAAATGATGGCGGCCCGCGGGGCGCGCCGTCTGGCGATTCCTTCTTCCTACAAATCCATGCGAAATCCATTTGCCGCTACGCCGGAGTCCATCCAGGCGGGAATGGAACACTTCGCGGATCATTGCGCCGTTTGTCACGGCAACGAAGGCAGCGGCGACACCATGTTCGGAAAAAACATGTACCCCAAGCCCCCCGACTTGCGCGAGTCCGAAACCCAGAACAAAACGGACGGCGAACTGTATTACACCATCGCGAACGGCATCCGCCTCAGTGGAATGCCCGCTTTCGGCGACGAACACGGGACGGACGATTCCGAAACGTGGCACCTGGTTTCGTTCATTCGCCACCTGCCGCAGCTCAATGCGGAGCAAAAGAAAAGCATGGAACGCTTCAACCCCAAAAGCGAAATGGAACGCATGGAAAATGAGGAAGAGCAAAAGTTTCTGCATGGCGGGAAGCCATCCGGAATGGACATGCCCGGCATGAAAGGCATGGAAAAGAAATACCAAGGAGAAAAACAATGAATAGCAAAAAGCATTTGGCCGTTCTGCTGATTTGTTTGGTGGTTACATTGGCAGCTTTCGCTCATGAAGGCATGGAGCACGTCATGGGGACGGTCACGCAGGTTTCCGCCGAATCGATCACCGTCAAGACGACCAAAGGAGTACTGGTCACAGTCGCGCTGGCGGCTGATACGCAATTCATGAAAGACAAAGTGGCCATCAAGATCGCGGACGTGAAGATGGGCGACCGTGTGGTAATCGAGGCGAAGAAAGATCCCAAGGACGCGACCAAACTCGTCGCCCACATGGTCATGATCGGGCAGATGGATGACAAGACGCACCACCAGCCGCACAACTAAGCAACCCGAGAATTCACCCAGTGCGGTTTCGAGATGTTCGCAGAGAATTGACCGATGAGGCTCGTCCATTTGCGAGTTTGCTACTCGGGTCCAGCCCTTTTGGCACTGTGTTTGATGATGGTCCAGAAGGTGGCTCTACGATCGATCTGACTTTTACTGCGGACCAACAGGCTCATGGGGAATCCTCAGGGGTCTCTATCCTTAATAAGCCCCGGACATACTTGTCATTTGCTATTCGCGAATGGCGAATATACACTAACGAGGTGAGCCTGAAGCCCCAAGACGTGGTCGTGTTGCTGAAACTCCTCCTTTACGGAGACCGCCGCCCTTCCTACGCGCAAATTGCCAAAGACCTTTTTTTGAGCCCTTCCGAAGTGCACGCCGCCGTGCAACGGGCAAGACAGGCCAGGCTGCTGCAGGGACCGGAACCCGGCGTTCTCAACATATCCGCACTCCAGGAATTTCTGATCCACGGAGTGAAGTACGCCTTCCCGCCGCAGCGCGGCGAACTTACCCGCGGACTGCCTACAGCGCATGCGGCGGAACCACTGAAAAGTCAGGTAGCGGCGGGCGACGATCCGCCTCCCGTCTGGCCCTCGGCCAGCGGAAAGATGCGCGGGTATTCGTTTGCGCCGCTGTACAAAACTGTCCCGCAAGCGGCACTGCGCGACCCGGTTCTCTATCAGCTACTCGCCTTACTCGATGCCCTTCGCGATGGACGCTCGCGCGAGCGGCATCTCGCGGAAGAGGAATTGAGAAACAGACTAAAAGCACCGGAATATGCCGAACTCCAATCTTGAGCTGCTGAAACAGGTCGCCAAACGTTTGGGCCCACTCCTGCCCGAAGTCGTTTTCGTTGGAGGCTGCACCACCGGATTGTTCATCACCGACGAGGCAGCGGCGGAAGTCCGTCCCACGTTCGATGTTGATGTCATTGCGGAGATCACATCCTATGCGGGCTACGCCACTTTTTCCGAGCGCCTGCGCGCGCTCGGCTTTCGCGAGGATGTTAGCCCCGGCGCGCCCCTTTGTCGCTGGCTGATCGACGAAATGAAACTGGACGTTATGCCCTGGGAGGAAAAAATCCTCGGTTTCACCAATCGTTGGTACAAGACTGCGATGGATGCGGCAACGGAGATGGAACTCAAAACCGGGCTCCGTATTCGCGTCGTCACCGCGCCGTTTTTCATCGCCACCAAACTGGAAGCCTTTCACGGTCGCGGAAAGAACAACTACGCCAACAGCCACGACTTGGAAGATCTTCTGACCGTTATCGATGGGCGCGCCGCGATCGTTGGGGAAATCGCGAACAGCCCGGTCGTGCGCGCCTACATTGCCGAACAGTTCCAAGCGTTTCTCGAAACCGCAGAGTTTAGAGACGCTCTGCCCGGTTATCTCCCGCCCGATCCTGCAAGCCAGGAACGTTTGCCCGTTCTGCAGGATCGAATCCAACAAATCGCCACTGCCTTCCGCTAAGAGATACCTAAACATCCTGTTTTTCAAACGTACGTTTTTTCCTCCAGTACACCATCGTGGAATCGCTGAACTCCGCTTCACAACCCCTTCGCTGATTCCCGTCGGGTAGCCAATTCCAATGCCCTTCCTGGCCAAACCCTGCGCCTAGCCGCCCGCTTCTCCTGTCAAGGCTCTTCGCTGCGCTCCGATGAACGCACACTTCGCGGCCTTGACAGCGCGGACGGCTAGTCGCTTTCCCCCGCCACGAAGGGCATTTGCGTTTCCTGCGCGGCACGTCGCCGCGCCTCTCGAAACCAAAAGCCAAATCCGCACAAGGAGAAATACAGTCGTGCAAAAATCCACAAAACAACCGCTGTTTGACCTGGGCCAGCTCGTTGCCACACCCGGCGCGCTGGCCGCTCTTGAAAAAGCCGGACAGAACGCGATGGAGTTCCTGTCGCGCCACGTGACGGGCGATTGGGGCGACATACCTGAAGACGACCGCAAGGAAAACCAATTCAGCTTGGAAAAAGGGTTCCGGCTGATGAGCAGCTACCGGACAAACGCGGGCGACGTGATTTGGATAATCACGGAGTCCACGCGCTCCCATACCACCCTATTGCTTCCCGATGAGTACTGAATCACGAAATCAAAGAAAGAAAAGGAGAACAACATCATGGCTACGGCAACCGCAGTGAACGCAATAGAAGGAACCCCACGGCCTGTATCTTTAGTACGGGACATAGCGCTCTCCCGCATTCAGGAATCGAAAACCAATCCCAGACGCCAGTTTGACGAGGCCAAGCTCGCCGAACTTGCCGAGAACATCCGGCGGCACGGGGTCTTACAACCCGTGCTGGTCCGTGCGCTGCCGGACGGCGAGCCGGATGTGTATGAGCTCGTGGCGGGAGCGCGGCGTTACCGCGCTTCGAAACTGGCCGGAAGAGACACCATCCCTGCGAGTGTCCGCGAACTCTCCGACACGCAATGCCTCGAATTGCAACTCATCGAGAACCTCCAGCGTGCCGACGTGCATGAACTGGACGAAGCGCGGGGATACGCCGCGCTCATGCGGATGCAACCCGATACCTACACTGTCGAAACCCTCGCCGAGAAAATCGGCAGGTCCGAAAAATATGTCTACGCCCGTCTGCGCTTGACGCACCTCGTCGAAGAGGCCCAGCAGGCGTTCTACACCGGGAAGCTCACCGTCGCGCATGCCTTTGAAATCGCGCGGCTGCAGCCAAACGACCAGCGACGCGCCTTGCAGGAGTGCTTTCCCGGCCATCGGAACGCAGCCGCTATCTTGAAAGACGGAAAAGCCGAAGCCGTTACCGCGCGCCAGCTGCGCGAATGGATTGCACGGGAAATCCATCTGGACATCACCAACGCTCCGTTTGATCCGCAGGACGAAACGCTTCTGCCATCGGCGGGCAGTTGTGCGAAATGCCCCAAACGCACGGGAAACAATCCGCTCCTTTTCCCCGAAGTCCGGGAGAAATCGATCTGCACCGACCGGGTATGCTATCGCGCAAAAGTCGAAGCGCTCGTGCAGCTTCGCGTGAAGCCGCTCGAATCGGCAGGCGAGAAACCACTTCGCATTTCACAGGTTCCTTCGTGGCAAGCCAAGAACCGGAACTCGGACGTACTTTGCGAAGGGCAGTACCGCAAGGTGCAGAAAAAAGCGGAGTGCCCGCAGACGAAACCCGCCGTCATCATCGATGGCCCGGATGCAGGAAAACTGCTGCATGTATGCCGCGATGAAAAGTGCAAGGTCCATGCGCGTGTGACGCGCTTCGAGCCAACACCGCAGGAACGAGCGGCGCGAGTGAAAGAAGTTTTCGCGGAGCGCACTGAAAAGCAAACACGGCTTCGCATACTGAACGCCGTTCGCAAGAAACTTCCCGCGAGGTTGTCGCGCCCCGACTTGGAAATGGCCGCACTCGACTATTTCGAGCGGCTCGGCCATGACAATCACCGCCGTCTCTGCCGCGTATATGGGTGGGAGGAAACGAAAATTAAAACTTCGTGGGGCTTCCTGAGTGTGGACTACCCCTCGGTCACCGAAAAGGCCGTACGCGGGATGAGCATGCAGGAAGTGCAGCACTTTCTTGTCGTGTGCGCCCTCGTTTCGGACCTCTACTGTCCCGAACACGACCCCGCTCAGACTCTCGCGAAGGATGCGAATCTCGCACGTGCTGCTGCACGCCACAAAATTGACACTGCGAAGCTGGCAGCCGAAGTGCGCACGGAACTTTTAAAAAAGAAGGAGGAGGGAAAAGCCGGCAACAATTCCTCGAAGGCCAAAACCTGAGCCAAGAAGAAGTAATCCATGTTTCGATTGCGGGAACGGGCTGCGCCGAAAGCGCGGCCCGTTCCCGTCCTATGTCGAGGCTTGGACCTTACGATTGCGGCCCGTCAGCATCTTCTGTGCCATCGCCATAATCAGTTTCCTGTCCGTGTCCTCCGCTCTGCTCAGACACCTTCTCAGCTTGTGAAGATAGATCGCATGTCTGCCCGAACTCCCCCAGGCAATGTCGTCCGAACTCTTACTCTTCAAGAGATTTGGCAGCTTCGGGGGCTCCTCGCCGTCATAGAAGAGCTGGTACAGCGGAATTTCCAGCGCCCGCGCCAGTTTTTCCAGTGTCTCAATGGCGGGAACGGTGTGGCCATTTTCCACGCGCGAGATATAGCAGCGCAGCAGCCCCGTTCGCTTTTCGACGTCTCCCTGTGAGAGTTTCTTTTCTTCCCGTAACTCTCGCAAACGATCTCCTATAATCATCTTCGCCTCTTTTCGTTCGTATGATCGACGGCTGTCGCAATGCGCGAACAGAACATACGCGCCGGGATCTTGTTCAGAAGAAATGCCGAACACTCGCGGTGCGGCGTGAAATCTCTACTTGCCCATGTCCCTTATTCGGCTTCCGCGAGACGCATGGTGACACCGACAACTCGGCCCACGATCTCTGCTTCTCGAGGATATGCGAAGCGGCGCACTTCGCACTTGGAATGTGGATGAGGAATCGCCGACAAATAGCCGTCACTCATCTGGCACCAACTGCAGAGGTATCCTCCACGGAGTTCGAGAAAATAAATCGGCCTGTCGTATTCGGTGTCCCATTTGACGCTCACGATTTTGCGTTGATTTTGGTCGATCTGAACAATAGAGCCCGGACGGATTATCGGAGACATGCGTTTGTCGCCCATGCCAACAAAGCCGTAGGTGCCATTCCGCAATTCCAGATGTTGAATCAGGCGAATCGGAACGGTGCCCCAAATCTCCACG
>JBBRPU010000162.1:0-7387 GCA_038227545.1 Candidatus Acidiferrales bacterium | reverse complement strand
CCGTTGGTTCTGCGCTACTACCAGCACCTGAGCTACACAGAAATTGCCGATGTGTTGAACATGCGCGCGCCGACCGTGCGCGTGATGCTTTTCCGCGCCAAAAACCAACTGGCGCGGAAGTTGCGTCGCGCCGAGAAGTCCAATCCGCTTTGGAAGAACTGAATATTTCTGTGGCTATGGAACGCTAGAGTGCCGGTCGGGCGGTTTGGGGCTGCGCGGGCGATGCGGTACAGTTGAGGCACGTCCTGTTGCGGTTTTTCGCGCGAAACACCGCCGCGCTTATTTCCATGGCACAAAACTTACCATCGCTGGTCATCGTGGGTCGCCCCAATGTGGGCAAATCCACACTTTTCAACCGCTTGACCGGAACGCGGCGCGCCATCGTGACGGATGAGCCGGGTATTACGCGCGATCGCATCTATGGCAAAGCGGAGTGGCGTGGGCGCGGCCTGGAAATCGTGGATACCGGCGGACTGGTTCCGGACGACAAAGCGCTTATCCCACGCGAGATTTTGCGGCAGGCGCGCGTGGCCATTGAAAACGCGGCGATGCTGGTGCTGGTGGTGGACACGCACGCGGGAGTTACCCCGCTCGATCAGGAACTGGCACGATTGCTGCGCACTACCGGCAAGCCGTTTGTGATTGCCGCGAACAAAGTGGATGCGCGCGCGCAGGAAGCGAATATCGGCGCGTTTCATTCCATGGGCGTGCCGGTGTTTCCTATCGCGGCGGAACATGGCACGGGGATTGACGATCTGCTGGACGCGGCTCTCGCGCAAGTGGAAGTGGTGGAGTCCGTAGAAGAAGAAAAGCGTCCGGACGTCATTGAAGTGGCCATCATTGGCCGGCCCAACGTGGGGAAATCCACGCTGCTGAATCGGCTGGCCGGTGAGGAACGCTCCATCGTTTCGCCGATACCCGGCACCACCATGGACAACGTGGACACTGAAGTGGTGCGCGAAGATAAAACGTATCGCTTCGTGGACACCGCCGGTATTCGCCGGAAGGGCAAAACTACGCTGGTGGCGGAAAAATTGAGCGTGGTTATGGCGCGCCGGGGATTGGAACGCTGCGATGTGGCGCTGCTGGTGGTGGACGGCGAGCACGGCGTGACGCAGGGCGACGCGCAAATCGCCAACTACGCGGAGCAATCGAATCGCTCGGTGGTTATCGTTATTAACAAGTGGGACCTGGCGGTGAAAGCGGCGCGCAGCGCTGAGGCGCGCGACGCGGAGAGCGCCAAAGGCAAATCGCGGAGAGCTCCCGGCGAGAGGCATCGCCCGGAGGACTTTGAGACCGGGCGGCTGTTGTTCGAATACGAAAAAATGATTCGCGGCAAATTGAAATTTCTGAGTTATGCGCCAATCGTGTTTTTGTCGGCCAGCACCGGCGAACGGGTGGAAAAACTGTGGCCGGTGATCAACCAGTGCTGGAACGCGCGCCGGCGGAAGATTTCGACGCCGGAGCTGAATCGCTGGCTAAAGGAAGAAGTGGACCTGCAGCGCGGGACTACACCGAAGGCGCGGCCGGTGCGCATTTACTACATTACGCAGGCGAAGATTGCGCCGCCGACTTTTTTGATGTTCACCAACCAGAAAAACCCGCTGCACTTCAGCTATGAACGCTTCCTGGAAAACCAGATTCGCGGGAAATTCGATTTCGTGGGCACGCCCATTCGCTTTATCCAGCGGCTGCGCACGCGGCGAGACAAGAACAGCGAAGCGGACAACTGACATTCGTTGACAACAGCGTATTTTGGCTTAGGATGAAGAGGTTCCCCCCAGCAATGTTTATTGGATGAGCTAGCGATGTCTACCAACGGCACGGCCGCACAAATAATTCCGGACGATTCAGAGAATAATTATTTTCGCATTGGCGAAGTGAGCAGGCTGACGGACGTTAAGGCGTTCGTGTTGCGCTACTGGGAATCGGAATTTCCCATGCTGGAGCCGGTGAAGAGTCCCGCCGGGCATCGTTTGTACCGCCAGGAAGATCTGGACATGGTGTTCAAGATCAAGCGGCTGCTGTACGACGAAGGGTTCACCACCGACGGGGCGCGGCGGCATCTGACGGAGCAGGCCAGAATGGATGCGGGCGATGGCTCCGGACCCCGGCTCAAACCTTCCGAAGACACGCCGCAAATTCTAAGCCGCAAAATGTTGCTGGATCTCCGCGATTCGCTGCGCGCTTTCTTGACGCTTCTCGAAGGCCGATGATAGCCTTGTTCTCCCAGGCTACGAAAAATCAACAACCGGTCGGGACGTAGCGAAGCCTGGTATCGCGCACCCTTGGGGTGGGTGAGGTCGCTGGTTCGAATCCAGTCGTCCCGACCATTCGCATCACATTTCTAGCAAAAATTCCATAATATTTCCCGTGGGCTGGCTGCCCGCCATTGAACGGACGTGCTCCGACTTCCTGCGTCGGATTATAAATTCGCGTATTCTTGATGAGTAGTTGAGTGACGGCCTTGCTGCCAGAGCGACGCTGATTCCCTGCCATGACACATATTTTGCTGACCAATGATGATGGTTACGAAGCGCCGGGACTGCGCGCGCTGGCGGTGGAGTTCGCCAAGTTTGCGACGGTGAGCATTGTGGCTCCCAGTCGGGAGCAGAGTGGGGCGGCGCAGTCGTTGACTTTGCGGCAACCCATCGTTTGCCACGCGGTGGGTGAGCGTGAGTGGGCGATTGATGGGACTCCGGCGGACTGCGTGATTGTGGCCTTGCACAAGCTTTTGCCGGAAAAACCGGACATGGTGGTATCGGGAATAAATTTCGGCGCAAATCTGGGCGAGAATATTTATTACTCCGGGACCGTTGGCGCGGCTCGTGAGGGCGCGCTGCATCACATTCCCTCGATTGCGATGTCTTTGTGCTCGAAAGTTGCGAAAGTGGATTTCGGGCACGCCGCGCGGGTGGCCCGGTCGGCCGCTGAAATTGTTTTGAAAGAGGGCTTGCCGGATCAGGTGCTTCTGAACATCAATGTGCCGGAGCCGTGGACGGGAGGGGTTTCGTTCACGCGGCAATCGAAGAAAATTACGCGCAATCAGTTGACGGAGGGCAAAGATCCGCGAGGGCGAACTTATTTCTGGCTGTTCGAACAGAAAATTAATAAGGACGTACACCCGGACACCGATTACGCCGCGATTTTCGCGGGCAACGTATCCATCACGCCTTTACACCTGGATCCCACGCACACCGAGTCGTTGAATCATTTGTCGCACTGGGCTGGGCCCATTGCGGAAGCTTTTGAACGCAAAAGCTAGACCGGAAGTAGACCGCCCTTTCATCCTCACTAAAACTCCCACCCTCTCACCATTACGAAAAAACCCCACGTGCAAAATCGGCCCGTGGGGCACCCGGACCGCGCCAATGCGGCAGCTTTCAGAAAGCCAATCTGACTTCCCCTGTAGGGCGGCAATCGCAACGCCAACTCTAGTGCGTGGCTTCAGGAGCGGCGGAAATAAAGGCGATGCCGTTCTTACTCATGGCTTCATTGATGGCCGGCACATCCGTCGAGAGTATCTCGTGCCATTTAGCGAGATAACCGTCCAATTTCTGATTCAAATCGGCGAACACCGCCAGTTCTCCTTCCGTCGGTGGGGCGTCGGCGCTATCCACCGCTGCCTGTAGATAGCCGAGCCAGCTGTTCATCTTGGTCGGATAATTCAGCTCGTCTTCACTGGCTTTCGAATTCACCTGGATCAACTCGTCTTCTATGGCGCCGATTTTTTTGCGCAACGCGACGGACTGCTCGATTACCGCTTTCGCGTTGTCCTTGGAGCCCCAACGCTTTTCAACGAGATTGAGCTGCACGCGCAAATCGCGAATGGCCAGAATGGCGCGGTTCATTTGTTCCTGACGGTCGCGCATTTTCATCATCAGGTCGAACTGTTTCTGCAGATCCTCGGTGGAGGTCTTCAGGCGCGGGTCAATCTTCACTTCGATAGGGGCGGTGGAGGTTTTTCCTTTTACCGTGAGGCGCGCCTGATAACTCCCCGGCATGACCAGCGGGCCGACGGGCTCGCCTTCGTCATAAATCGCCGCGGGAATTTTTGTGGGCGGCTCGTAACGCAGATCCCAGGCAAACACATTGGGTCCGGATTTGACGGGGATGTGTTCCGCTTCGTCTTCCTTGTCGCCTTCTTCAGGAGCCTCTTCCGTCGCCTTTTCCTCGCTGGTGTAGGTGCGGATAACTTTTCCCTGGGCATCCAGAATCTCGAGCTTGGCGGTTTCCTTGGATTCTTCCTTCAAGTAGTAGTACAGAGGAGCACCGACCGCGGGATTTTCTCCCGAAGGTTCGCGGCGGCGTTTGCTGTGCCCTACGCGCGAGCGCAGCACGGTGGAAGGCGCGAACAGGCGCGCGTCTTCGTTCATCATCCCGGGCTTCATCTGGCGCAGCGGATCAATATTTTCGAGCGACCAGAAAGCGCGGCCGCGGGTGGCCACCACGAGATCATTATCGTGAATGATCAAATCGTGAATCGGGGTGGTGGGCAGGTCCAACTGCAGGGATTGCCAATGCGCTCCGTCATCAAAGGAAACCCAGATGCCGGTTTCGGTACCGGCGTAGAGCAACCCTTTGCGTTTAGGATCTTCTCGCACGGCATGAACGTAAGAGTTGCCAGGCAACCCAGTGGTGATGCTGGTCCATGTTTTGCCGGAGTCAGAGGTTTTGAAAATGTATGGCTTATAGTTGTCGAGTTTGTGAGCGTCCACCGCGGCGTAGGCGGTGCCGGCGTCGAATGGGGAAGGCTCGATCAGGCTGACCATGGCCCACTCGGGTAAGCCTTTCGGGGTGACGTTGCTCCAGGATTTCCCGTCATCGGTGGTGAGTTGAATCAGGCCATCGTCGGTGCCCACCCAGATGAGGCCTTTCTGTTTTGGCGATTCCGCAACGGTAAAAATCAAATCGTAGAATTCAATGCTGGCCTGGTCTTTGGTAATGGGGCCGCCGGAATCCTGCTGCTTGGATTTATCGTTGCGCGTGAGGTCGGGGCTGATGGTTTTCCAGGAGTGACCGCTGTCCGTGGAGCGAAACAGAAACTGTGACGAGTGGTAGAGCTCGTTGGGATCGTGAGGCGAAAAAAGTATCGGCATGGTCCAGGTGTAGCGATACTTCTGCACCGCGGCGTTGTAGCCGTCGGGATCGAGAGGCCACTGCTGGATGTTCTGCACCTGTTGCGTGCGCTTGTCATAACGGGTGATGTTGCCGAAATAGGAGCCGGCATACACGATGTTGGAGTCGCGAGGATCCACGGCCACATAGCCGCTCTCGCCACCGCCCACCGCGCTCCAATCGGAACGGCCGACGTAACCGTTATCGCTGGCGGTCGCAATGCCCACAGAGCTGTTGTCCTGCTGTGTGCCATACACGTGATACGGAAAATCATTGTCGGCGGTGACGTGATAAAACTGCGCGGTGGGCTGGTTCATTTGGGTGGACCAGTTACGGCCGCCATCCACAGAGATGGTGGCGCCGCCGTCGTTGCCATTGATCATGCGGGCCGGATTATTAGGGTCAATCCACAGTCCGTGATGATCGCCGTGCGGGGCGGTGATGCGATCGAATGTTTTACCTCCATCGGTAGAACGGAAAAGCCCGGTGTTGGCGATGTACACCTTGTTCGAATCTTTCGGGTCGGCCCAGACATGCGTGAAATACCAGGCGCGCTGGCGGAAGCGGTGATCTTCATTGATGAGCGCCCAATTTTCGCCGCCGTCGTCGCTGCGATAGAGGCCACCCTTCTTCGCTTCGATCAGCGCGTAGACGACGTTGGAGCTCTCGCCGGAAACGCCGACACCGATGCGCCCGAGCGGTCCTTCGGGCATGCCGTGACCTTCGATGCGCTTCCAGGTAGTGCCGTCGTCATTCGAACGGAATAGGCCGTCCTTTTGCCCACCGCTGTTGAGCGACCATGGCGTGCGGTAGCCTTCCCACATGGCGGCGAAGAGCACGTGGGGATTATGGGGGTCGAAAACGATGTCAATGCCGCCGGTGCGATCGTCGAGGTACAAAACTTTTTCCCAGTTTTTTCCGCCATCGCGGGTGCGAAAAATTCCTCGTTCGGTGGTTGTGCCGTAGGCATGACCCAGCGCGGCGACGAAAGCGGTGTCGGGATTGGTCGGATGCACGATGAGCTTGCCGATGTGCTGGGAGTCTTTCAGGCCGACATTGTTCCAGGTCTTGCCGCCATCATTCGAACGGTACACTCCATCGCCAAAAGAAATGTTTCCGCGGATGCAGGCTTCGCCGGTGCCGGCGTAAACCACGTTGGGATCGGATTCGGAAACGGCTATGGCTCCAATGGACGAGACACTTTGCTTGTCGAAAAGAGGATCCCAGGTAATTCCGCCATCATTGGTTTTCCACACGCCGCCGGCGACCGCGCCCATGTAGTACGTGTTGGGCTGGCTGGTAACACCGGTGACGGCGAGAGCGCGGCCTCCGCGAAATGGGCCGATCAGACGCCACTTCATGGCGCTGTAAAGTTTTGGATCGATCTCCGGCGTTGTTGAATCGCTGGGAGACTCGCTCGTCGTGGCAGCCGCCTTTTCCCCCGTTTTCGCGCGATTGCGTTTTTGCTGGGCGCCGACGCTGGATGGCAACAGGCTTACAAGAAAAATAATAGATAACGAGAAGATGAATTGATTCCGAAATAGGCGCACGCAATCCTCCGGGCAAAATGACGAGCGGGGAATCGTACTGCGGGCAGGGTGTGGACGGAAGTGTTTTCCGCGCCAGGTGTGATGAGTTAGGATGCTGGTCTCGTGGCAAAGACGAAAACATTCGATGTCGTGGTGGTGGGCGCAGGAGTATTCGGCTCGTGGATCACTTTGCACCTGGCGCAGCGCGAGCGCCGTGTTTTGATTGTGGACGCTTACGGGCCGGCGAATTCGCGCGCGAGCTCGGGCGGCGAATCGCGCATTATTCGCATGGGCTACGGTCCAGATGAGCTGTACACCCGCTGGGCCATGCGTTCACTGGCGCAATGGAAGGATTTATTTGGTACGAGCTCGCCGGCGTTGTTTCATGAAACCGGGGTGTTGTGGGCCGCGAGTGAAGGCGAGGCGCCACTTGCGGACATGACAGCGGTGTTGACGCGCTGCGGCGTGGCGTTTGAAACATTGGACAGCGGTGCTATGGCGCAGCGGTATCCGCAATTCGGTCCGCAGAATTTGACGGGTGGCGTGCTGGAGACAACCAGCGGCGTGTTGATGGGGCGTCGCGCGGTGGCGGCGGCCCTGGAGCGAGCCGTAAGTCAGGGCGCGGATTACTGCCACGCGCACATTACACCACCGGCAGTTGATAGCAGCGGCTCGACGCTCCATAAGGTCACGACCGCGAGCGGCGAAGAAATTTCCGCAGGGCAATTCGTGTTCGCCTG
>JBBRPU010000161.1:0-7424 GCA_038227545.1 Candidatus Acidiferrales bacterium | reverse complement strand
TGAAGGAAGCCGCGGCGCGCTGCTAACAGAGAAAATTTGCCGTGAGGGAGTTCGGTGAACGCGAAATGGCCATTTTCGGTAGTAATCACGGACCAGCGAGTGGCTTGATTGTTGGTGTCAATCAGGGTGACACGAGTTCGATCAAGTGGAGAACCCGTTAATTCATTGATGACCGTGCCGGAAATCGTGAAGGTGGATTGTGAATCGGCAGCCGCGGACTGCGCGGGGGCGCTTTGTGCGTCCCCTGCAACGGATAAAAGGAACGTTGCCATTGTGAAGCACAGTGTGGCGCGGCGAATCATGGAAGTGCAGTGCATGATATTCATTCCGTAACGCTGATCAGTTCCAGGCTGAGATGCAATTTCTGTTCTGCGGCTACATGGATGAGCTGGATCTTGGAGTCGTACTTCTTCAGGAATTGCTCATTCTCGTAGCCGGTGTCGGCGAGTGGAAGGTCGAGAGCCATTGCCGTGTATGTGCCTGGCGGAAGTTGTGAGAGCGCGAATGTGCCGTCGGGACTGACCCACACCTCGCGAATGGAATCATATTGGCGATCCTTGGGTATCAGAAGAACGGTTTGTTGAGATTGCGCGGTTTGGCCGGGGATCGCGGCGTGGAGGGGTGACTTCACAGTGCCTTCGATTTCGGCGCCGTCGTCTCGGAAGGTGATTTCGATAGTAGCGATAGACGCGCCTAAACCGACGACCAACGGTTGGCGCAGCAGATCCGTGCCTCCTGAAGTTACCGCCGCCGCATAGCCTGGGCCGGAGGCCGTGGTGTGGACGCGGTAACGGCCAGGCTGCACATTTTCGATGACCAGCGCTTCGTCGTCCGGTCCGGTTGGAGGTCGTATTGAGACCGGTGCAGCGAGGCCGAACGGTTCGTCCGGCTCCAGTTGCATTTGCAAGTAACTGGGGCGCCTGGGATTGGAGAGCGCTTCGGGATTGTTTGGGTCCATCTGCGGCGGCGCGACCTGGGTGTGTTGAAACTGTTCGGTAAGTTTCACGGTGAGGGAACTGGCGGGAACCAGGGTCATCGAAGTGGCGGCAAATGGCGCGCCGCGCACAGTGAAATTCAACATACCCGATAGCGCGTTTGGCCCGTAGCTACTGACCAGCAGGGAATAAGTGCCGTCCGGTAGCGAGCCCTGGACCTCACCGGCTTGCGAGTTGTATCCCAGAGAAAATCCAGGTCCCGGATGGCTCTGCGGCCATACCTTCACTTCAGCCTGTCCAGTCGCGGGAGGCTCCTGCAATCCTACCTTGATCGGGTAGTAAGGCTTCCTGACGGGAGACATGGAAGGCTGGAATGTTTCGCCTGCTTCGAGGCGAATCATTTCCGCAGAATCGAAATCAGCAGCGGCAGGATAATAAAGCGGTGGGTACCCGATCATCGGTCCCAGCGGATTGACGGTCAGGGGGTCTGTATCCATCTGCTCGAGGGTAAACAGTTTGTAATACCCGGCGGAAAGATCAGCGATGCGAAAGTCGCCGTTGGCTCGAGTTGAAATGGTGCCAGCCTGTTCCCATTGTTCACGGCGCTCTCTGATGACGCGGCGGTAAACCTGGACTTGAATCCTGTCTGAGCCATCTGAATCGGGGATCAAAACGTGGCCTATTATGCGGGCCTCGGGCACCAGAACGATAGTGAGATCCTCGCGGGAAGAGTCGGCGGGAATGTTTTGATACTGAGTCATGGCAATGTATCCATTTTTGCGGCCCAGCAGTGCGCTGGGTCTATTGGGGTTGGTTCCGCCGGGTCCGGGCCCACTGTAAGCCCGCACCTGATTTTCAGTGGCAGGATCTGAAGGAGCGACGGCCTGGGGCGCCGCCGGCGGTGGAAAAACAAATTCAAAACGGCCGCGATCGTCGGTCATGGCGGCGACAGCGTTGTCCGGCGAATAGACGACGGCACGGCTGATGGGTTGGCGGGTCACCGAATTAATCACAACGCCGCGAACGCGGTAGGTGTGGCCGATGTCAGTCGAGTTCGCCGAGGTGATCTGAGCCAAGGCGGGCAAACCACCACCGCAAAAAGCTAGAGCAGCAAAAAACATGGTGGCCCGGCGCCAGGGCATTGCGGCGCTGGGCCAACCCATACGTGGGATTTCAGCCGGCATTGAGTGGAATGCGGTGAGATTATGTCATATTTAAAACAAGTAATCATAGACAGAGGGGAGCCTTGTTTTTGCTCAAGCGTGAGATTCTTTTCTCCGCGCACTCGTGCCAGTTGGACTGGCACGAGTGGCAAGATGGCGACGCCTGTACCACGAGGGTGTTGCGGGGGTTTTTGCGACGCGCCTATACTGACAATGATTCGGCGTCCGCTTTTGAAACAGGCACAACTCTGCCCGCTTGATTTTTTTGGCGGCGGACAAATTATAGGATCGGGTCCAAACACGCGTGGAGGATGTAAAGCAGTTTCCGGCTGTTGATCGGCGCCGCAACGTGGCTGTTCCTTACGAACAGCGCGAGGCCGGCGAAGTCGCGGTTTTCCAGGAGTTGGGGAAGGCGCTGACGTCGTCGCTGCAGCTCGATCAGGTTCTCCGCACCATCATGGAGAAGATTGACGAATTTCTGCGCCCGGAAAACTGGTCGCTGCTGCTGCTGGATGAAGCCAAGCAGGAATTATATTTTGAGCTGGCGGTGGGCAAGGCTTCGCCGGCGCTGAAAGACGTGCGCATCAAGATCGGCCAGGGCATCGCCGGATGGGTGGCGCAAAACGGGGAGACCGTGGTGGTCCCGGACACGGCGAAGGACACGCGCTTCTTCGGCAAGATTGACGAAAAAACCAAAACGGAAACGCAATCCATTGTCGCAGTGCCGGTAAAGTTTCGTGATACCTGCCTGGGCGTGATTGAGTTAATCAATTGCGTGGGGCCCGACGGTTTCGATCCTCGCGATTTGAAATTGCTGGAAGCGTTGTCGGACTTTGCGGCGATTGCGCTGGAAAACGCGCGGCACGTGAAGCGAATTCATGAGCTGACGATCACCGATGACTGCACCACGCTGTATAACGCGCGGCACATGGGTTTTATCCTGGATACCGAGATTTACCGCTCGCAGCGCTACAACTACGAATTCTCGCTGGTGTTCATTGATCTGGATCATTTCAAGCAGGTGAATGACACGCATGGGCACCTGGTGGGCTCACGGCTGCTGGCGGAGATCGGCAACGCGCTGAAAAATCGCTGCCGGTTGATAGATTTTGCGTTTCGCTATGGTGGCGATGAGTTTGTTTTGCTGCTGCCGCAAACTTCGAAAGAGAATGCGCTTAATGTGGCGCGGCGGCTGCACCGGTTGGTGCGCGAAACGGTGTGGCTGGCGAATGAAGGTTTGAATATTCACGTCACGCCTAGCCTGGGAGTGGCTTCCTATCCCGTGGATTCGAAAACGAAGGAAGGGTTGCTGCATCTGGCGGACGAAGCCATGTACCTGGTGAAAAACACCAACCGCGACAGCGTGGCGGCAGCAAACATGGGGATTCTGGCGGATACGGTTGCGAATCCCATTAACCCCGAAGCCAGCCACGACGCCAAAGCAGCGGAATAAGCTGCGGTTTTCTGCTGAGAATTTCCTGCTCGCTTGCCAACTTCTATACACGCCCCGGAAAGTTTGTTTAACTTGAAGTCATGAAACGTAGCGAAGCCGCGCGCTATGCGCGCTGGTCTGCCGCGCTGGCGTTGTTGCTGGCGGTCATTACCGTGGGCGTGTACCTGCAGCACGGACTGATGGCGCGCATTCAGAAAAGGAAAGCTCCGCCCGCTCCGGCGAACAACGTGGAGCGCCAATCCAATGGTCTGACTTTTTCCAAGGTAGAGGGCGACCGCAAAGTTTTTACCGTGGAAGCGTCGAAGTCCACCGAATATCGCGACCAGGATGCCAGCCTGCTGGAAGAAGTAAAAATCACTGTCTTCGGGTCACACAGTGAACGGCACGACACGATCCGCACACGGAGTTGCCAATATTCCAAGGGCAATGGCTCGATCGTGTGCAGCGGCGTGGTGCAAATTGATCTGCAAAGCGCGGCCGCCGCGGAGTTGGCCGCGCATCATGCGGGAAATGAAACGCCGCAGCCGGCGCACGTGGAGACCCGCAACGTGAAGTTCGATCAGGCCAGCGGCGTCGCGCGCACAACGGAGCGTGTCACGTTCACCTTCCCTGAGGGCACGGGCGAAGCATCCGGCGTGGAATACAACTCGCAACAGGGAACGCTGCGACTACTTCATGATGTGACCATGTTATTGCGACAAACGGGGGGACCGAGAGGCGCGGCCGGGCAGGAAGTGCACGTCACCGGATCAAGCCTGGACTTCAACCGTGATACGCGGGTGTTGCGGCTCTTCGGTCCGGCGCATGCGGAAAGTCCTACGGCGAAACTGGACGCCGGCGAAATCACGATGAATCTGGATGAAGATTATCGCGCGCAGAAACTTCTGGCCACGGCTGGAGCCCATGGCCAGAAACCGCGCGGGGGTTCGTCGTCGGCGACGGGAACGATGACGCTGAGCGCGAATGTAATCACGGCGTGGTTTCATCCTGAAGGTTGGCTCAAGAAACTGGACGCCGCCGGAAACGTGGATGGCGCGCGAAAATCCAGCGTGGAAGACGACGATTTTACCGCGGCGAATTCTGCGGTGGAGTTGTGGCCTGAAATAAGCGAACCGAAGCAAATAAACATGAGCGGCAACGTGGCTATCAAGACCTCCGCGAAAAATGGGCAGGCGCGCCTGCTGGAAACCGACAAGCTGCGCATGGATTTTACGGAGGGCCGGGACGATCGGCCGAGCCAGCCGAAGCGCGCCGAAACTCTGGCGGCGGGCAAGATTCAATGGATGGACCCTCAAGGTGATGCGAATGGCGGTGAGAAAACCGGCGGCGCACGCACCAGAATGCGAGCCGACAAATTTGTGCTCGACTTTACAGCGGGCGCGGCGTCGCAGTTGTCGGCAAACGGAAACGTTCAGGCTGAGCGTAATGTGCCTGGCGGCTCGCCGCAAATTTCAACGGCCAGGCGTGGGAGCGTGCAACTGGCTGCCGGCGCCGGGTGGACACAGATTGATCTGGATGGCGACGTAAGACTCAAGGATGGAGACCGCAGCGGGCAGGGAGATCACGCGACCGCGGTGCGAGCAGCGGAATCCATGACGCTGACGGGACACGCAGTGGTGCGCGACGCTTCCGCGGAAACACGCGCGGCGAAGATAAATTTCCAGCAAGTGTCGGGAGACATCAGCGCGGACGGCGGAGTGCGCTCTTCGACATTTCCAGGGAAGAATGCGACGCCGCAGTTTTCGGGCGCTCCAGCCACTATTGCCGCCGAAAAGATGCAGGCAAACTCCAAGACGGGGCGAGCGCTATACAGCGGACACGCCCGGCTGTTGCAAGGCGACTCGGTGCTGGAGTCCGATGCCATCGAGTTGCTGCAAGAAACCAGGCAGTTGAACGCCAAGGGCAATGTTCGCGCGGTGTTTCCTCAGGCGGCGCAGCGGGAGGCGGTCACCGTGGCGGTAAGCGCCAAGCAGTCGAAAAAGACCAACCTGTGGCATCTGGCGGCGAACTCGCTGAGCTACGAAGACCTGGAAGATCGCGCGCACCTGGAGGGCAACGTGGCGGTGCAATCGGAGGGCCAGCGGATCAGGAGCGGCCTGCTGGATTTGTATTTTTCACGGGCGAAGCCGGCGGTTGCAGGCCAAAAAGGCTCGGTGGCGTCAAATGGTACAAGCGGCGCACAACAGATTAGCCGCGCGGTCGGGACCGGAGGGGTTATTGTGGAAGAGCAGTCGCGAAAAGCCACTGCCGAGCGAGCTGAGTACACCGCGGCCGACGGGAAATTTGTGATGAGCGGCGGAAACCCCACGCTGTTTGATGGCACGCAAGGGACCACTACGGGGCGTCAATTGACCTTCTTTTTAGCGGATGATACGATCATCGTTGATTCAGAAAATGGCTCGCGTACCCTGACGAAACACCGAGTCGAGAAATGAAGAGGTATGCTGAACCTCCAAGCTGTTGAATTAAGTAAGACTTATCGCGGCCGCAAAGTGGTCGACGACGTGCAGCTGGAGATCGGCCAGGGTGAAGTTGTGGGGCTGCTCGGCCCCAACGGCGCAGGGAAAACCACCACATTTTATATATTGGTAGGGCTGACGCGCCCGGACTCCGGGCACGTGTTGCTCAACGGGGAAGAGATCACGGACCTGCCCATGTACCTGCGGGCCCGCAGCGGAATCAGCTACCTCCCTCAGGAACCCTCGGTTTTTCGCCAACTTACGAGTGAAGAGAATCTTCTGGCGGTACTGGAAACACTACCACTCACTCCTCAGCAGCAGCGCGACCGCCTGGAAGAACTGCTGGCACAGATGGGGCTGGAGACGGTGCGCAGCAGCAAAGCTTATGTGCTTTCCGGAGGAGAGCGCCGGCGGCTGGAAATTGCGCGCTCTTTGACGCTTTCGCCATCGTTTATCCTGCTGGACGAGCCTTTTTCGGGTATAGATCCGCTGACCGTGAAGGATCTGCAGGAGACCATTCGCGACCTGAGCCGCTCGGGAATTGGCGTTTTGATCACGGACCATAACGTGAGGGAAACACTGAACGTAACGGATCGCGCGTACATTGTGAATCATGGGAAAATAATGGCGCAGGGCACGCCGGAAGCCCTGAGCAACGATGCGGAAGTTCGCCGCGTGTATCTTGGCGACCATTTCCGGTTGAACTAGGGATTCAGCTGCAGAGGGCCAAATAGCATGGCGTGGCAGGGACTAAAACTAAACCTGAGGGTGTCGCAGAAGCAGATTTTGACGCCCGGTTTGGTGCAGATGGTCAGCGTGCTGGCGCTGAATCGCCTGGAACTGCGCGAAATGATCAACCAGGAAATGATCGCGAATCCGGTGCTGGAAGAGCTCAGCGAAGAGCCGACGCAGACGGATAACTACAGCGACGAGAATTTTCTTAAGGCGGAAACGGAGAAAGTTCCCGAGAAGCCGGAAGCCAATCCGTTTGATGAGTTCGATGTGGGCAGCTTTTTCAACCAATATCTGGATACCGGGGGCGATGGCGGGCAGTCGCAGGAGCGGGAAGTTTCGGAGCGGCCTTCGTTCGAAAAGTTTTTGTCCTCTGCGAGCGGGCTGACGGAACATCTTACCTGGCAACTTAGCGTGACCATCTGCTCCGAGATCGTGAAAGAGTTGGCGGAAAGCATCATCGGCAATCTGGATGAGAATGGGTATCTGACGGCCTCCACTGAAGAACTTTCGCAGAACGGCAAATATTCACAGGATGATTTGGATGATGCGCTGGCGGTGGTGCAGGATTTCGACCCCATCGGCGTGGGCGCGCGTGATTTGCGCGAGTGTTTGCTGTTGCAAATCAAGGCATTCGATCCGCAAAACACGCTGGCGCAACAAATTGTCGCGGACCATTTGA
>JBBRPU010000160.1:0-7494 GCA_038227545.1 Candidatus Acidiferrales bacterium | reverse complement strand
GAGAAGCCGGACGACCTGGTGGTTTATGGCGGCACCGGAAAAGCGGCGCGCAACTGGGAATGTTTTCACGCCATCGTACGCTCGCTGCGCGCGCTGGAAAACGATGAGACCTTGCTGGTGCAATCCGGCAAGCCGGTCGCGTTGTTTCGCACCCACGAACATTCGCCGCGCGTGTTGATCTGCAATTCCAACCTGGTAGGCCACTGGAATAACTGGGAGCGCTTCAACGAGCTGGACCGCGCCGGGCTCATGATGTACGGCCAGATGACCGCGGGCAGCTGGATCTATATTGGCACGCAGGGAATTTTGCAGGGCACGTACGAAACATTTGCGGCCGTGGCCAAAAAACATTTTGGCGCAGACCTGGCCGGCAAGCTGGTGGTTACCGGCGGCATGGGCGGAATGGGCGGCGCGCAGCCGCTGGCGGCCACCATGAACGGCGCGGCGTTTCTGGGAATTGATGTAGACCCGGAGCGCATCAAGCGTCGCGTGAAGACCGGCTATTGCGACGTGATGGTGACGAATCTCGACGAGGCGTTGCGCATTTTGAAAAATGCCGTGCGCAAGCGCGAAGCGGCGTCCGTTGGCCTGGTGGGCAATTGTGCGGATATTATTCCGGAACTGGCGCGCCGCGGTGTTGTGCCGGACGTGCTGACGGATCAGACCAGTGCGCACGATCCGCTAAACGGCTATGTGCCCAACGGGATGAGCCTGGATGCCGCGGTCGAACTACGAAAAACAAATCCGGCGGAGTACCAGAAAAAATCCTTGGCGGCGATGGCGGCGCATGTTCAGGGCATGCTCGATCTGCAAGCCTTGGGCGCCATCACGTTTGACTATGGCAACAATATTCGGACTTACGCGTTCGAACAGGGCTTGAAAAACGCGTATGACTTTCCGGGGTTTGTGCCGGCGTACATTCGTCCGCTGTTTTGCGAAGGCAAAGGGCCGTTCCGCTGGGCGGCATTGTCGGGCGAAGCTTCCGACATCGCGCGCACCGATCAACTGGTGCTGGAAATGTTTCCGCACGACGAGCATTTGAGCCGGTGGATAAAACTCGCGCAGAAACGGGTGCGGTTCCAGGGACTGCCTTCGCGGATCTGTTGGCTGGGCTATGGCGAACGAGACAAATTCGGCCTGGCGCTGAATGACCTGGTCGCCAGAGGCGAACTGAAAGCGCCGATTGTCATCGGACGCGATCATTTGGATTGCGGATCGGTGGCTTCTCCTTACCGCGAGACGGAAGCGATGCTGGACGGCTCCGACGCGGTGGCGGACTGGCCGCTTTTAAATGCGTTGATGAACACCGCTAGCGGCGCGTCGTGGGTTTCGATTCACAATGGCGGTGGAGTCGGAATTGGATATTCGCAGCACTCTGGCCAAGTGACGGTGGCCGACGGCACGAAAGAAATGGCGGTACGCATTGAGCGTGTGCTGACCAACGATCCGGGCATCGGTGTGGTGCGGCACATTGACGCGGGCTATCCCGAAGCCATTGCGTTTGCTAAGAAGACAGATTTGAAAGTGCCGATGTTGTGACGTTGGCGAGTCGATGTTGCTACGGACACGGCTTCGTTCGCGGAAATCGCGCTGCGTTCCGCATACCTGCTGGATAATAGCCGCGCTTTGAACTCGACCACACTCATCACCGGAGCGTCGCAACTTTTAACTTTGCGCGGGCGCGAACCGCGGCGCGGTGCCGCGGCGATGCGGAACCTCGGAATCGTAAATAATGGCGCAGTGCTGATACGCGACGGAATTATTGTCGCTGTCGGACCGCTGAATAAAGTCGAGGCTCATCCACTGGCGCGAACAGCGGAGAAATTCGACGCCGGTCGCCGCGTGATACTCCCCGGATTTGTGGATTCCCACACCCACCTGATTCATGCCGCCAGCCGCGCCGAAGAATACGAGCTGCGGATCACCGGAGCGAGCTACGAAGAAATCGCCAAGCGCGGCGGAGGGATTCTCAACTCGGTTGCCAAGTTGCGCGCGGCCACTGCCGACGCGTTGAAGGAACGCGCGCTCGCGGCGCTGAAGCAGTTCGCCGCTTACGGCACGACTACCATCGAAGCGAAGAGCGGCTATGGCCTGGAAGTCGCAAGCGAGCTAAAAATTCTGCAGCTGCACAAAGAATTGGCGGCTGAGCAGCCGTTGGGCATCGTGTCCACATTTCTGGGCGCCCATGTTGTTCCATCGGAACTTCGCGGCCGGCCAACAGGTGTTGCGGAATACATCGAACTGCTAACCGAAAAGTTGATTCCCGAAGTGGCCGCGCAACACCTCGCGGAATTCTGCGATGTTTTCTGCGAGCGGGGAGCTTTCACCGTGGCACAGTCTAAGCAAGTCCTCGAAGCGGGAAAACGTAATGGACTCGCGCCGCGCATGCACTCCGAGCAGCTATCGCGCACGGGCGGAACGCTGCTGGGCGTGAAGCTAGCCGCCGCCAGCTGCGACCATCTGGAGAAAATAAATCGCGCGGACATTCGCGCGCTATCGAAATCAAATACGGTGGCGACGCTGCTGCCGGGTTGTGATTTTCATCTGGGCTTGCAGGAATATGCACCCGCTCGCGCGCTGATTGATGCGGGAGCGATTGTCGCGCTGGCGACGGACTACAATCCGGGCACGAGCCCCACCGTGAGCATGCCCATGATTCTTTCGCTTGCGTGCACGCAATTGCACATGACGCCCGCAGAGGCCATCACGGCGTCAACGATCAACGCTGCGTACTCTCTTGGCCGCGGCAAACAGATTGGCTCGCTGGAAGTTGGTAAGCTGGCGGATATGGCGGTCTTCGAAGTGGATGACCACCGCGAAATTCCCTATTATTTTGGGATGAACACCTGTCACACCACGTTTAAGCGCGGCCAGATTATTTATTCCCGTTCGGCAGCCGGCGCGATTTGAAATAATCTTGGTCGTCACACGGAAAACTTAACTATGACCCGATTGATCGAGTGCGTTCCCAACTTTTCAGAGGGCCGCGATCCCGCAAAAGTCGACGCCATCGTGGCGGCGATGAGCAGCGTGCCCGGCGTGTACGTGCTGGATCGCGAGATGGACGGCGACCACAACCGCTGCGTGGTCACGCTGGCCGGAGAGCCGGAGGCCGTCGCGGAAGCGGCGCTGCTCGGCGTGGGTAAAGCCGCAGAGCTGATTGATTTGACCGCGCACCAGGGCGCGCACCCGCGCGTCGGCGCCACCGATGTTGTGCCGTTCATTCCCATCGAAGGCGTGGCGCTGGAGGATTGCGTGGCGCTCGCGCGTCGCGTCGGCCATGAAATCTGGAAGCGTCACCGCATACCGGTATTTTTCTACGAAGCGGCCGCCACGCGGCCGGAGCGCGCCAATCTCGAAAATATCCGGCGCGGACAATTCGAAGGTTTACGCGAAGACATCAAGCGCAATCACGATCGCCAGCCGGACGTGGGCGAACCGAAACTGCACCCCACCGCGGGAGCGACGGTAGTGGGTGCGCGCAAATTTCTGGTGGCTTACAACGTCAACCTGAATACTTCCGATATCGGCATCGCTAACAAGATCGCGAAGGCCATTCGCTTTTCTTCCGGGGGATTGCGGCATGTGAAGTCCATGGGCGTGGCGCTGAAAGAGCGCAACCTGGCGCAAGTTTCCATCAACCTGACGGACTTCGAAGCCACGCCGATGCATCGCGTGTACGAAATGGTGAAGCGCGAAGCGGCGCGCTACGGCGCGATCCCGGTGGGCAGCGAAATTGTCGGACTGGTGCCAAAAAAGGCGCTGGAGCTGGCAGCGGACTTTTTTCTGCAGCTGGAAGATTTTTCTCCATCGCAGGTTTTGGAAAATCGCCTCCAAGCCGCGCTGGCTGGGGCTCCGCCGGAAGCCGCAATGGCGGAAGGAAAGTTTGCGGCGCTGGCGAAGCCATTCCTGGAAGCGGCGGCGGCGCCGACCGCGACTCCCGGAGGCGGCAGCGTCTCGGCGTTCGCCGGCGCGCTCGCGGGAGCGCTGGGCCAGATGGTCGCGGGGTTATCGCGCAAAAAGAAATCGCAAGCAGCCTTCGTGGTGCAACTGTCTGACGCGCTGGAACACATGCGCCGCACCACCGATGACCTTTCTAAAGCAATTGATCGCGATGCCGAGGCTTTCGATGCGGTCATGGTGGCTTTTCGCTTACCGCAGGGCGACACGCAGGAAACCTCCGCTCGCGATGCGGCCATTCAGGCCGCCACCCGCGGCGCCGCCGACGCTCCTTTGCAAGTGGCCGAGGTGACCGTTGCGCTTTTCGAACAACTTGGACAACTGGAAGCTATCGCCGCGGCATCCATGCGTTCAGACTTGCAAGTGGCGCGTTTCATGGCGGCGGCCGGCGCGCGCGGTTCGCTGGCGAATGTGGAGATTAATTTGGAAAGCCTGAGCGATGCCGCTTACGTAGCAAAGGTGAAAGCTAGTGTCGCAGCGTTGCGGGGACGGCTCGAGAAGAATCCAGCCGCATAGGAATTTTCAGGGATTGTCAGCGGCGAGCATTTCGAAAGGAATACAAAATGAATTCGCGAAACTGCAGGAACATTATTTCGGCTACCGCGCTGAAGTTTACCGTTCGAACGCTGGCCGTGGCGGCGTTGCTGGCGCTGACTTTTGCGCTGCCCACACCGGTGCGCGCCGGACGATTGGCGGCCGACACCATCGCGCTATTCCCGAAAGAGATCGGCGAGTTTGCTTACGCCGACCTGAAAAAGGCCAGAACGCTGCCGTGGTTTCCGCAACTGCAGGAGCAACTGCTGCCTGACCGCTTCAAGCAATTCGAACGCTTCCTGGCCTCCGCGGGCGTTGATCCTAATTCGCAAGTGGAAGAGCTGGCGTGGGGCCTGGTACCCGAAGGCGTGACTAGCAAGACCGGCGCCGCCGGATCCGCAGCGGTGCCCACCGGTGAACAGATCGTCGGCGTGGCGCTGGGCAATTTTAATCCCGGCAGCACGGAGTCTTATTTCAAGCAGCAAAAGCTGCCTACATTCAAATCGCGCGGCTATACCCTGTATGCATTTGGAACCGGCGCCGGACCGAACGATTTATTCTTTTTGTTTATAGATTCGAATACTGCGGCGTTTGGTCACCGCAAGTTGCTGGAAAAAATGATTGAAGTGCGCTTTGGCGGCGAAGAAGGTCTGCTGCGCAACGACACGTTTTATCCGCTGATCAACGATGCCAACGGCACTGGAACGGTGTGGGCGGTTCTGAACCCCGCGTACACGCGTCTGGCGATGCAACAGCTCGCGCCGGAAGTGCAGCAGTTTCCGGAAGCCGCCAAACTGGTTACGCGCATGCGCAACATGATTATCAGCGTGGATGCCAGCAGTTCTCTGGACGGAAAATTCCAAGCGGTTTGCGGCTCGACGGAAGATGCCAACACCCTGGCGCAATTACTGGCTGCGGGATTTTTGTACAAACGCTATCAGGCGCAGAAAGACAATCCGGAAATGGCCGACCTGCTGGACAAGGCGCGCGTTTCGCCGGCGGGAGATCGCGTGATGCTGAGCATCACGTTGACCAACGATCAGGTAAGCTCGCTGATCAAGCACAACACCTTCGCATTCAAAATGTAATTCACGGAAGTTTGCTGAATTGCGGAACGCCGGGACTTAAGCGCCGGATGCCGAGGCGCTGATGAATTTCGTCAAACGGGTGACTTTTTTGTCGTCACGCACATCCCTTTCCACCCGATCCACACCGATGATCGTTTTTGGCTCTTCTACTTCCGGCACAGCGCCTGAAGTTGCGGGCCTGCTGACCGCCACTTCAATGCGATCGCGCGAGCGCGTGAGTGTAACTTCTAGCCCACTTTCGGATTTAGCCTGTTCGATTTCCCGGTTGCACATTGTTATGGTCGCCGTTTGCAGATTACTTACGGCGTCGCCCGCTAGTCCAGCGGCATCCGCGAAATAGCGCGCTACTCCTCCCGCTGCGGCCACCAGGCGCGCGTCGGCGTCAATGTGCATAGAGATTTTTTGCGTCTCAGCGGGCACGGGTATCGGAAGCGACGGACATGTCACAGGCTTCGCGGCAATCGGGACAATAGTAGAGGCCGTCCATGCACAGGCGCACGCTCAGTTGGCCTTGGCAAATGGTGCAGTATTTCTCGCATGTACAATTCTCTTCGGTCTTTTCGCACTGGACGCAAATCACGGGAGCGCGCATGGGAGCCTCTGTGGAAACTCTACCTGACGTTGGGAGTTTGCGGCAAGGATGCGCGAGGACCGGTTGCGCCAAATAACAGCCACTCGTGAATGGCCGCGGTCCATTTATTCCGGCGCGATTCCAAGCCGATTGCGCCCTTTTTGACGGGCCGGAGCGCGGGATGTTAGTATCGTTTTCTGCCCCCGCTGCAGTGGAGTAAACCAGTCGACTCGCCCGTCATTACCGCGCTTCGCAAGACGCCTCTCCATTCCGTCCATCGTCGTTTGGGCGCGAAAATGGTGAATTTCGGCGGCTGGGATATGCCCGTCGAATATCCTGCCAGCGGTGGGTTGGTTGCCGAACACAAAGCGGTGCGGACGAGCGTTGGCGTGTTCGATGTCAGCCACATGGGCGACATCCGCATCAGCAGCGGCCGTTCCGCGGGCGGGGCGTTGGCGGCCGTGCAGCACATCACCATGAACGACGCCGGCAAACTGGTCATCGGGCAGGCGCAATATTCGGCCATGTTGTATCCCGCAGGCACGTTTGTGGATGACGTGATCGTGCATCGCCTCGGTGAAGATGACTATTTGCTGGTAATCAATGCCGGTACGCGCGAGAAAGATATCGGCTGGGTGCGCGAAAATACCAAAAAGTTTGACTGCCACATCGAAGAGTTGAGCGATGCGTATACGCAGTTGGCTATCCAGGGACCACGCGCCTCGGAAGTGTTGCAAAAACTTACCGACGCGAATCTCGGCTCCATCAAGAATTACTGGTTCACACACGGTACGGTTTGCGGATTGAAAAATACTTTGATCGCCCGCACCGGCTACACCGGAGAAGACGGCTTCGAGATTTATGTGCCGTCGGATGTGGCCACCAGCGAAATGGTGTGGAACAAAGTGATAGAGGCCGGCAAGGAGTTTGGAATTATTCCCTGCGGGCTTGGTTGCCGGAATACTTTGCGGCTGGAATCGAAGATGGCGCTTTACGGCCACGAGATCAGCGAGGCCATCAACGTGTGGGAAGCCGGGCTGGAACGCTACTGCAAGATGGACAAAGGCGAGTTCGTGGGGCGCGCGGAGTTGCAGCGCGCAAAAGATGCGGGCGTAAAGCGCACATTGGTGGGTTTAGAGATGGTGGAGCGCGGAATTGCGCGCGATGAGTATCGCGTGCTGAATGAAAAGGGCCAGGCCGTGGGCGTTGTTACCAGCGGTTCGCCCTCACCCACGCTCGGCAAAAATATCGCCTTGGCGTATGTTGCGCCGGAGCTTTCGGCCGTCGCAACTGAATTGTACGTGGAGATTCGAACGCAAAAAGCAAAAGCTAAAGTGGTGG
>JBBRPU010000159.1:0-7521 GCA_038227545.1 Candidatus Acidiferrales bacterium | reverse complement strand
CGCACTCCCGCTCCTCGCACTGGCTGTGCTCACCTTGCTCACTCTGCCACAGGCAAGTTTCTCAGCCGCCGAATCCGGCCACGAAGCGGATCGCGCCGCCATCCAATCCGTCCTCACCGCCCAGCAGGAAGCCTGGAATCACGGTGACGTGGATAAATTTCTCATCGGCTACTGGCATTCGCCCGAGCTCACGTTTTCCGGAAGCAGCGGCATCTCCCGCGGCTGGGACGGCGTGATGGCTCGTTACAAAAAAAATTATCCCGATCGCGCCACCATGGGCCACCTGGATTTTTCCGCTCTGGAGTTTCGCTTCCTGGGCCCAGACGCCGCATTGGTCCTCGGCCACTGGCACCTGAAACGCGACAAAGGAGATGTCGGCGGCGTTTTCTCCCTCGTCTGGCAACGCTTCCCCGAAGGCTGGCGCATCGTCCACGATCACACCAGCGCCGACGAACCCGCAAAATAGCGGAAAGCCGGCGATCAGATCACTTTGTCCGCGCGTTGCATGACCGGCTTTAACAACGTGATTTGCAGCCCCGCGCGCGACGCTAGTTCGCGTGCCAGCTTCTTGTACCGGAAAATATCGTAGGCCGTGTAGTTCACTTCGGCGCCGTTCTTCCCCGAAATAAACACGTACTGGTTATTGGGCCGGGACTGAAGAATTACCGCTGAGATCTGCCCCCACGCAAAGAACGTCTCGAACCGCTTTTTTCTGGAGCCAAGACGGAAATGCGCTCCGTCGCTATCCAGTCGCACCTGGGCAAATCCTGATTTTCGCGCTTGCTGCCACACCCTTACGCCTATCGCTCCAAGGCCGAAACCGGCGCCCGCCCACTGAATCCCGCTAAGCACCCTCGCAAACGTATGCCCACGCAGCTGGAAAAGTACGTGGCAGGCTTCTACCCCAGTAAGAAGACCGATGATTATGCTGATGACTGCGAAAGCCAGCATGCACGCGATAACTGTTCGGCTGTTGCGAACGGTAACCGGTCTTGCGGCCTCCGCCACTGGTCAGGAAGCCATTTCGCGTATGGGCAGCCCGGCTCGGCCGGCGATAAGTTTCACCAATTTTTTCGGCCGAAAGAATGTGTACGAAGAAAACTCTACGAGGCGGTTGTCTTTCCCGACTACCGAGCCGGATTGAATGTTTATAATGCGCTTGTACTCCACGGCCGCAATGTCATCCCAGGCAAAAAATTGTTCATGCGGATTTTTCTCTGTCCCCAGCCGAAATCGCAGCCCGTCATTACCGAAACCCACCTGGTAAAAGGCCATTCGCCCGCCCTGCCCCCACATGTACAAGGCCAGGCCCACAGTAAATACCGCCGCAATCATGACCCCCAGAAGACCAACTGTTTTGTGAAGCGTTGATTCCGGTGTGTGCGACACCTTCATTACGCCGGCAAAAAAGAATATCGCCGCAAGCAGCAGCGTAACCACTCCTGAGAATTTCACCATGCCAGTGAAGAACCGGCTATTACGAAAAATCGTGGGAGCTGCCATGCCGTTGGTCATGAATAGAGACTGGCGCTGTTTCGAATTACAACTTTGGAATGTTTTCCTGCAGCGTCCAATTTCCCGTTCCGTTGCCGTTCGGATTGGCGTTGATGTTATTTGTCTGCACGCGATCGCCCTGCTCGTTCACCCACGAGTAATTGTAGGCGCTCGAATCCTTAGTAATCAGTCCCGTATTCGGATCCAGCCGCTTCTGCTGATCCAGGGAGTAATCACACCAGTCATCCGCGGCGCGGCTCCGTGCATTCATGTTATTGGCCGTGTTCTGCATGGAGCGCTGCGTACCTTCCTTGAGCCTCGCGTCAAAATCTTCATGCTCCTTTTGACGCAACTCCTGAGCCTGCTGGAAAGCGGAAGCCTGCACGTTGCGCGCCCGTCCCGCGTCCGCCAGGGCACTTCCAACCATTCCTCCGGTCACTTCGTCGGCGTTTTTTATCTTTTGCATCATCACCGCTGTCCACTTCTGATTCCATTGCTGATCCAGCACCAAAGTATGGTCTATGGTAGCAAACGTCTCCGGTGAATACTTTCCCTTGGGCGCAAATTCGCGTTTCACGTAGGCGCTGCAGTTTTCCACTCGTCCCGAACCAAGCCGCGAATAGGCTGCGCAGTTCACCGTCACGCGCAGGTGATCCTCAATTTCGATTTTGTTTACGCGGTACCGTACCGTAGCTAACGCCAGGTCGCCTTTGCTCGTGAAACCCGCACGGCTCATAGCCGCCGCTTTGCTCTGGAATGCGGCGAGGTCCGGATTCGGGTCGTCACGCACAAATTCCACCTGCAACACTCCGGTCATGTATTTCAGGAAATCCTCGGCGGAAATTTCCTGTCGGTAGGGGAGGCAATCGCCGCCCTTGCCCACCCCCGCGTTATCCGACCACGCCCAGTCCATGCGCGGCAGTTGCTTCACTCCGGAAAGTCCATCGGGGCTGACCACTCGAAAAACAGGAAAAGGGCCTGCCACACAACTCGAGCCTTGAATCACCGCGCTCGAAAAATTCCAGCCCGCAGGAATACTCAGTGTGTAAGCCGTCATGTTCAAGACAGGATCGTGCAGCTGTACATTTTGCGTACCGCGATCTGCTGGCGCCGAATTTAACGCTGCTGAAGTGAAAGATAAAACTGCCATTACCGCGGCCCCAAGAACAGGAGTCGAGAGCGTCCTGCACATTTTCATTTGCGGATCCCCAGTGTATGTTCGCGGGGGCATTTTAGTTCCCTGCAGCGAAGCACGTCAATTAGCGAGGGCAACCCGAATCGTCTCTACAAAACTTCCAGAATTTCTTCGTAGCGTTTGAATGGCGGAATCAAGTACGCTCCGGCAAGTTCCGTGCGCGCCCACGCCATCATTTTGCGCGCTGCTTCAAATCCGCAATCGCGCGCTCCGGCTCCGGCGTCTTCCATGGACTTCAACACCGCCGGCGGAATCACAATTCCGGGCACTTCGTTATTCAATCGCAGCGCCTGCTTGTAGCTGTTCAGCGGCCACACGCCGATCAACACCGGTATCTCAGGCTTGCCGCCCAGTTTTTTAACAAACGCATACCAGTGCTCCGGATCGAACAAGGGCTGCGTCATCGCAAAATGCGCACCGGCTTCGATCTTGGCGTGAAATCTTTCGATCTCTCCGTCAAGATCGTCGGCCACGGGATTCACCGCTACGCCAATCGCGAAATTAGTGGCGCCGCCCAGAGTTTTCCCCGCCCAGTCCGTTCCCAGATTCAAGCGGCGCAAAACTTTCACCAGGCCCACGGAATCCACCTCATACACACCGCTGGTTTCCGGGTAGTCGCCCACCGAGGGTGGATCGCCGGTAATCGCCAAGACGTTGCGCACGCCGCCAACCGTCCAGGCGCCCAGCAGCATGGCCTGCAAGCCAATAATGTTGAAGTCGCGAGTAGTGAGGTGCGGCACCGTTTCCACGCCGCGTGCTTCCAGCGCGCCGGCCACCACCAGCGCGTCCATCCCCACGCGCGCCATTGCGCCGCTGTTGATATCAATGGCGTCCACACGACCCGACGCCATGATTTTGTCTACCTGCTCATACACGCGGTCGAGCGAAATTCCTTTTGGCGGATCAATCTCCACGCACACGGTGAATTCTTTGTTCTGCAGCTTGCGCCAGAATTTACTTTCCGGCTCGCGCTCTGCCACCGCCACCGCTTTTGGTTCAGCTTTCACTTGCGCAACAGTGGTGGCCGCCACTGGCCGCAATGACTTCACGGCTTCGGCCATGGCCTGAACATGGGCAGGTGTCGTTCCGCAGCAGCCGCCTAGAATGCGCACGCCCATGGCCGCCGCTTCACGCGCAAACAACGCAAAATATTCCGGGGACGATTTCGGATATACGATGCGGTCGCCTTCGCGTTTCGGAAACCCCGCGTTGGGCATTCCGCTGACGCGCACACCTTCAACGCTCGCCAGTTCCTGCAAAATCGGCAGCAGTGCTTGCGGACCCAGCGTGCAATTCGCGCCCACTACTTGCACATTTTTATTTTTCAGTTGCTCCGCCGCGCCGGTCGGACGCAGATCTCCAAATGTGGTGCCCTCTTCCGAATACGTCAGTTGCGCAATAATGGGCAGCCCCGAAAACGAGCGAATCGCATCAATGGCCAGCAGCAATTCTTCAATGTACGAAAATGTCTCCAGAATGTAGAGGTCCACGCCGCGCTCTTCCAGCGCCAGCGCCTGCTCGTAAAATATTTCCTGAATCTCGCCCGGCTCCGGATGCCGTGACTGCACACCTAGCCCCAACGGTCCCATGGAGCCTGCCACCAGCACTTCGCGCCGCGCGGAGTCTCGCGCCTCGCGCGCGATTTTCACGCCGCGGCTGTTCAGCTTTTGCACTTCGTCGCCCAGCCCCAGCGGCGCCAGCTTGAAGCGATTCGCTCCAAAAGTATTCGTCTCAATAATCTGCGCGCCCGCTTCGATGTACGCCTGGTGCACGCGGTAAACCGCTTCCGGTTCGGTGCTGTTCAGTTCATCGAAGCAGCGCTGCGCTCCCACCGTCTCGTGCAGCAGCGAACCCATCGCGCCGTCCGCAATCAGAATGGCGTCCTTCAACCGTTCATTGAATTCTTGAATTTTCAACTTGGCTTTTCCTGTGTGCTCTTTGAAAGCGGCAGAGCGATCAGCGCTTTTGTTCCATCAGGCTGGCAACGGTGCTCATCAAATCATACTTGGTAAGAATTTCGAACTTGGCATCGCCCATTTCCACGAACACCGCGGGGTTTTCGTGGCTCAAAATATGCGTGATGCGCTCCACCGGCGCGTTCCCCGGAATCTGCGGCAGCGGCTTGCTCATCACTTCGCGTACCACCAGCTTGCGCAGGTCTTTCCCCTGCAGCGCCAGGTTCAGAATCTGGTCTTCGTAAATTGTGCCGATGGGAACGGTTTCTTCGAATACCGGGATCTGCGAAATGTCCTGCTCCTGCATGCTTTTCAGCGCGTGAAAAACCGTCTGATACGGGCGTGCGATGATTAGCTCGCGCACTTTTCCGGTGGCATGCTTGGCGCGCACCACTTCCGCAGCGGTAATCGCTACCGCCGCGTCCACATAGCCGCGCTCGCGCATCCATTCATCGTTGTACACCTTGCTCAAATAACGCATGCCGGTATCGGGTAGCAGCGCCACCACAAACGCTTCCGGCCCCAGATCTTTCGCCAGCCGCAGCGTCGCGGAAATACATCCGCCTCCCGAGCCGCCGGTAAAAAGCCCTTCCATTTTGACCAGGCGCCGCGCCACCACAAAACACTCTTCGTCGTTCACCTGGATCACATCGTCCAGGATTTTCAGATTCATGGTGGTAGGGAAGAAGTCCTCGCCGATGCCTTCCACCACGTAGGTCTTGGCTTTGATGGTTTCGCCGCGCTTCACAAAGTCGTAGTACAGCGAACCCAGCGGGTCCACGCCGATAATTTTGACCGCGGGATTTTTTTCTTTCAGGTAGCGGCCCACGCCGCTCACTGTTCCGCCGGTGCCGATTCCGCAAACGAAGTGCGTCACCTGGCCTTCGCTGTCTTCCCAAATTTCCGGCCCGGTGGTCAGGTAGTGCGCTTCGGGATTCATCTGGTTGTCGTACTGATTCGGGTAATAGGAATTTGGAATTTCGCGCGCCAGCTTTTTCGCCACGGAATAATAACTGCGGGGATCTTCCGGCTCGACGGCGGTCGGACACACGATTACTTCCGCGCCCAGGGCTTTCAGCAAATCCACTTTTTCTTTGGACTGCTTATCCGTGATGGTGAAAACCATTTTGTAATTGCGCACGGCCGCCACCAGCGCCAGCCCCATGCCGGTATTTCCTGAAGTGCCCTCGATAATTGTGCCGCTCGGCTTCAGCAGGCCTCTTTTTTCCGCATCATCAATCATGGTGATGGCGATGCGATCTTTCACCGACCCGCCGGGATTGATGTAATCGGCTTTGACGAAAATCTGCGGCGCCAGCCCCTTGTTGATGCGATTCAGCCGCACCAGTGGGGTATGCCCGATGGCTTCCAGAATGTTGTTGCACTTCATCGCGCGCTCACCCGGCAGCCAACCAGGCAGTCGCGCCGCGCGCGTTCGCATGGTGCACAGTACATAATTTATTCAGTTTAGCATGCGCCTTGCACACGCGTAGGGAAGCCCGTGACGAAGCCCGTAACGAAGCCCGTAACGAAGCCCGCAGCGACGCCCGCAGCGACGCACCCCGTGCCTGCTGCAACCGGCCCTTCACAAATCACGCGGAGGGTGCCCCGGTTTGCAGTTGATTCATGAACCCGGGTCTTGCCGTGGCCTTGCCGTGATCGGTGTCTTCTCCTGCTGCTCAAGCAACCAACGCGACCCTCCGCGCAACTTATCTCTCTTTACCAGTGAAAACAGATTCTTAAAATTCTTAACACTTGGGTATCCTAATGACCTCACACACCGTTCCAGGAAGGAATGGCAAGAGACAACTCGAAGGAGACACAAACGTGGCGCGCCAGAATATTTCCAGCGGCACTCCCTGGGAACCGATCGTTGGCTACTCGCGCGCCGTGCGGGTAGGGAACATCATTTCCGTCTCTGGAACCACTGCTACCGGTCCGGACGGCAACATTGTCGGCGTCGGCGACGTCTACATTCAAACGCTGCAAACCATCAAAAACATTGAGGCCGCGCTCACCAGCGCCGGAGCCACGCTCAACGACGTGGTGCGCACCCGCATCTATGTTGTGGATATCGCCGAGTGGGAAAAAATCGGACGCGCGCATGGCGAAGTTTTTGCCAACATCCGCCCGGCCACCAGCATGGTGCAGGTCAGCAAACTAATTTCGCCAGACATGCTCATCGAAATCGAAGCCGACGCCGTCTTGTCCTAGCCGCACTACCACTTGGCGCGCACGCGATATTTCAATACCGACGTCCCGTCCTTCTCCACCGGCACGCGAAACTGCGCCGCAAACGCCGCTGTCTTCGTAGCCTTAAAGGTGGACGACAACATCTCCCAATCTCCGCCAATCGGCTCATTCACTTCCACAACCACCGCCGCATCTTTGTGGTTGCGCAGCTTGATCTCAAATTCCATTTCCCAGGTGTGCGCGTCAATGCGTTTGTAATCCGTCTGCTTGCGTTCCGCTACAACGTCGAACGCATTGCCGATGTGCACCGTCACGGTTTCATCTTTAGGAGTGTGCTCGATGCGGTCCTCTCCGATAAACAGCACGCCGCCCTTGGAATCTTTCTGGTACACGCGCACGTTTCCCGCCGGCATGGGCATGCCCAGCCCGGCTTTCTGCTCGTTCCTGAATTTGTAATACACCAGCACCGGATCTTTTTGCGGCGATCCCGGATTCTGCGCGTTGTGGTAGTAATAATTTTGCCCGTTCACGATGAAAACTTTTTCGGTGGGCACGCCCGTCCCTTGCAGCAAACTGATCTGCTTGGTCTCCTTATCCTCCACGGAAGTGCGCCGTCCCAGGGTATACAAATGATATTCGCTGAAACTTTCCTGCTGGAACTGATCTGCCCTTTTAGCCATATTG
>JBBRPU010000158.1:0-7528 GCA_038227545.1 Candidatus Acidiferrales bacterium | reverse complement strand
GAGTGGGCTCCTGCAAATGCGGTGCGGCCGAAAAGTTAAGGCATTCTCTTGATCACACACTCGGTCGGTTGAGTGATCGTTAAGGTCGAAATCGTATGAACACCATTGTCATCGCTTGCCGCTTGCCGCCCGCAGCTCGCTTCGGAAACTGGCGATTTCGAACATCCGTTTGAAAATGATACGAACCTGGTTCCGTAATGCAAAGCAATCGAACTGGTGGGCGACCATCAAACAGGCCCGGGCACGTTGGGTGGAAGTGGATGGCGACCAGCGCGCCGCCGCTTTTGCCTATTACCTGTTGCTGTCACTCCTGCCGTTGGTTTTCATCCTGGTGAGCGCAGGGTCACTGTTCGTCGAGCGCGAGATTGCAACGCGCGAGGTCGTTCAGTGGATCGAACAATATGTTCCGCTGACCGGCGAACAGGAAAGTGGTGCCGTGGCGAACATTCACGGCGTGCTGGAAAAACGCGGGAAAATCAATTTGGCTGCATTTCCGTTGTTGCTTTGGGGTTCGCTGAAATTCCTGCGCACCCTGATTCGATCCACGAACCGCATCTGGCATTCGCCTATTTACAACTGGTGGCGATTGCCCTTCAAAAGCCTCGGCTTGCTCGGTATCACGTTGAGCGCTGCGTTTCTGGGCATCCTGCTGCCGGGCATCGCGCGGCTAGCCCGCCGCTCGCTCGCCACTTATCTCGAATTTCCCGACTGGACGCTTGCCTTGATGTTCTACCTTCTGCCCTGGCTCGTTCTGTTCAGCGGGGTCATCATGATTTACCGACTGGCCCCCAACCGACCCATCAAATTCTCCGAGGTGTGGATCGGAGCGCTGGCCGCAACGGCCTTGATCTGGATTGGCGAATGGGTCTCCCTGATTTACGCGGTCCACTTCGCGCACTTCAACGTACTCTACGGCGCACTGGGCGGCGTCATGGCGTTCCTGGTATGGATTTATCTCTCAAGCTGCGTTGGCGTGTTCGGAGTCTGCTTTTGCGCGGCGCAGGCGGATGTACGTGCGAAACGTAACGGCAACTCGGACCGATCCCTCGCCGCCAGCCCCGGAGGTGATTCATGAACAAACTCAAACTTCTCTGGAGCAATCTGCGATCAAGCCTTTGGTTCCTGCCTTTGCTTATCGTCGCGGCCAGCGTTCTGCTTGCGGTAGCCTTAATCGAGGCTGATTCCCACGGGAGTGACCTTTGGCTGGCTCAATGGCCGCGGTTATTCGGGGCTGGAGCGGCGGGAGCGCGCGGGATGTTATCCACGATTGCCGGTTCGATGATGTCGGTCGTAGGAGTAACGTTCTCCATGACCTTGTTGGCGCTGGCGATGGCTTCGAGCCAATATACCTCGCGCATCCTGCGGTACTTCATGAGCAGCCGCCTCACGCAGGCTATACTCGGAATCTTCTCCGGCATTTTTACGTATTGTTTGATCGTGTTGCGCACCATTCGTGGGGGAGATGAGGGCGCATTTGTTCCAAACCTCGCGGTCTTCTTCGGCTTCGTGCTGGCGGTCGGCGGCGTGGGTGTGCTCATCTTCTTCATTCATCACGTTGCCTCCTCGATTCAGGCATCCAGCATCATTGCGTCCGTCGCTGACGAAACCGTCCAGGCCATTGACCGGTTGTTTCCAAAACAACTGGGTCACGGCGCAGCCGAAGCCGATGATGACCAATCGTCGCTTCCACTGGACGGGCGAAAGTGGCAGGCCGTGCCGGCCCGGAAGAGCGGTTACATTCAGAGCGTGGATGACGCCGCACTCCTGCGCCTGGCGCGCGAGCAGAAAACCGTCGTACGGATGGAGCGAGGCATCGGCGAATTCGTGGTCGAGAACACGGCGTTGGTTTCGCTTGGTCTCGAAAATCCGCCGGACCTCGAGACGACAGCTGCGCTGCATGCGACTTTCAGCTTCAGCAGCTATCGCACACTGGAACAGGACGCGGCCTTTGGCATCCGGCAGCTCGTGGATGTGGCGTTGAAAGCGCTCTCGCCCGGCGTCAACGACACCACAACTGCCGTGACTTGCGTGGATTATCTGACGACGATTCTGGCGCGGCTGGCGGCCCAGCAGATTCCCGCATCGCGCCGCTACGAGGGCGGGGAACTGCGAGTTATTGCCAGAGGACCGAGCTTTCAAAGCTTGGTCGCCGAATCCTTCGATCAAATCCGGGAAAGCGCCAAAGGCAATCTCGGCATCATGCTCCGGATGCTGGGCTCGCTGGAAACCATTGCTAGTCTGACGGCCGATTCGAGTCGGCGGCAGGCGCTCCATGAACAAGTGGAATGGATTGCCGAGTTGGCCAAACGCACCCTCGATTCTCCGCACAACCGGAGCCGGTTTGAGAGTCGCTTGGCGCAAGTGCGTGAAGCACTCAAAGGGGAGCCGATTTTATCAAAGCACGAGCAAACCACCAAAGCGTGAAGACGAAAATCAATTCAAAGGATTTCCGAGTGCCACCCGGCGAAAAAGTTTCGCTCAAGAAGTGGCCCTCGAAGGCGAAGCCGATCTGCAAATCGAAGAAGCGGTATAAAAAATTCCTCGAAAAGCAAGTGGAAGAATTGAGCGATCTGCAACGTCTGCACTACGCATCCAACCGACATGTCTTGGTGCGAGCCGGTGATAGGTGACACTTAATCCGGGGTGATAGGTTACACTTTGATTATGGGTTTAGTGGTTGATTTAGCAATGGGTTTGTTTTGGTTCGGAAGGGCGATGTAGGCCGTAGGCCGGAATCGCCCCTCCGAACCAAAGGCGAGGTTTCCGAGATGGACGTTGGCAAAAAACAGCTCCGTCTCGGCCCGCGCATTGAGGCGCAGGCCCACGTCTTTTTGCGCGAACGCTTCTCCGATATGATATTGTTTCCCCTCATGCGCCAGGAAACCGCTGGTGGAAATCCGTTTCACTTCGAAGTCCGCCGGATAGCACATTGGTTTGTCGTGCTCGTTCAGGCGGCGGGTGCTGGAGTGGTAAAATTGGGCAGGAAACTGCTGCCCCAGTGACTCGTGCGGCCGCTCATGATTATAGGTGTGCTGCCAACGCTCGAAGCGGCGTTGCTGGGCGGAAGCGTTGATTGACGGCGGGCTGATGGCCTCTGCTTTCAGATCCCGGTGCATGCGCTCGTGGGAACCGTTTTCCTGAGGCGAGGCAAGCCGGGTGAATTCAACGGCGATGCCCTGCTCGATCCACCAAACGCTTAAGCTCGATAAGCGGCCAAGCCCGATGGATGCGAAGGGCGTGCCATGGTCCACCCGGATCACTTCCGGCACGCCCGCTTGGCGCATCAGGGCCTGAAAGGCCTGCAAGGTGCCTTTGAACTGCTGATTGGGACGGGCGCGGCACGCCAACAAATAATGGCTGTAACGATCACACACGGTCAACGGGTCGCAGCGCTCGCCATTGCCGAGCAAGAATCAGCCCTTGAAGTCTGCTGTCCACACGTGATTAGGTCGTGTGGGCTTAGTCAACCCCTCATTCAGCGCCACATACGCCCCCGGTTTGCGCCGGCGGCGCGCGCTCACACCGTGACGACGGAGAATTTCGCCAATCGTGCTCCGGGCGGGCGGCGATTCAATCCCATGTTTAACTTCCAGAACCTTGTGCAGCTTTTTGGGACCCCAGGTTTGATGCAGGTGCCGCTTCGATAGAATCAACGCTTCGATCACCGCGTCCGTCCGTTGCGGAGACAGGTGCGGACGATGGCTTCGCAGTTGCAACCCTTTAAGCCCATCGGCGGAATGCCGCTCCAAATACTTATAGCCGGTCTTCCGACTGATGCCGAACTGCTCGCACAGTTCAGTCACCGTAAAATGTCCGCTCCGCGCCAGCATCACAAATCGAATTATCTCTTCCATCGGGGTTATATTTATCCAAGGCATCAGGCCTGGAAGTGTAACCCATCACCCCGGGTTTGTTTGTTACCTATCTCGCCGGTTCAAACCCTTGCTGTTGATTTTTCAGGCAATGGATGCCGCCGGCAAGGACGGCGCCATCCGGCACGTGATGTCCGGGGTCAACCCGCAAGGCTGCCAGGTTTTCAGTTTCAAACAGCCTAGCACCGAGGAACTGGAACATGATTTTCTCTGGCGTACCACCCGCCGTCTGCCGGAACGCGGTCGGATCTGCATTTTCAATCGCTCCTATTACGAGGAGGTGCTCATCGTTCGTGTGCATCCGGAATTGCTCCGCGCTCAGGGGATGTCCGAGGAGATACTCGCCGCGAAGGCCATCTGGAAAGAGCGGTATCGTTCCATCCTGGACCTTGAGGAACACCTGCACCGCAACGGCACGCACATTGTGAAATTCTTCCTGCACCTGTCCAAGGACGAACAACGGAAACGATTTCTCGAGCGCATTGACGAACCGGACAAAAATTGGAAATTCAGCATGGCCGACGTTCACGAGCGAAAGTATTGGGAGCAATATATGGAGGCCTATGAGGATTGCCTGACTGCGACCAGCACCAATCATGCGCCGTGGTATGTCGTTCCCGCCGATGACAAGGAAAATGCCCGTTTGATTGTCTCTCAAATTTTACTTGATGCGTTCAAGGAACTGAAGATGGCGTATCCCAAAACTACCGCGAAACGGCGACGGGAATTGAAATCCATCCGCAAAAAGCTCTGAACGCACTATATGAATCAAATCTCTCTGTATCCGCTGCGTTTTGAACTGAGCAATCAGTATCGTCGTTGGGGCGGTATGCCGTTTGGCCAACCGGCTCTCCGCTCCGCTGCCCGGCGAAAGGCCCATCGGCGAAGCCCGGCTGTTAAGATGCACAAATTTGTGAAGAAGACCAACTGCACCACTTGAGCCGGAGCGACATGAAGGCGCTCATTCACAATGCCATCACAGCTTATCACAAAGAACACAAACACATGCCAGCACGAGTTGTCGTGCATAAGACTTCTTCTTTCAACGAAACTGAGAAATTGGGGCGTGACGATGCTCTGAAATCATTACAAACGTCGCCTCGCGTGATTTGTTGGTAATCAGCGAATCGTCTACGCGGCTGTTTCGAGACGGAGTTTATCCGCCACTTCGCGGCACTTTTGTAAATTTCAATGCCCGTCACAGCATCACAGCATCCTCCGTCGTGAATCAAAAATGAGGGTTACTCGTGAGCGGTAAATCAGTCCCGGCACGTCCTCTACACACGCGGCAGCATTGCTTTTTACATGATGTATCCTAATATGTATGTTCCAAAATCGCTTGAGTTGGTTTGTGTAGATGTCGAGCAACCTCCCCGCGCACTTGCACAGGAAATTTTGGCTTTGACGAAAATGAATTGGAATAACACTCAATTTGATTCCGCACTTCCAATCACAATCAAGGCAGCGCGACAAGTTGGAGCAATTCTAACATATGTCGAGTCCACAGCCCCAATTCAGGCAAGTTACGCATTTTATATGTAGATTGCGATACGCCGTGACCAACGCGCGTTTGCTTCGCTCCACGGGCTGCCCGTCGCCCCCTCGACGACGCCCGCTCCACTTCACAAACCGCGCGCTCGTCACGAGCTTGCATGGTGCAGAAGCCGCAGGAGCGGCGGGCTTCCGTCTGCGGCTCGGCGGCGGGCGTTGCGCTCCGGCTTCGTTCCGCTAGGCGCTTCTCTCCGCTCTCCGCTCCACTTTCCCCGCTCGGCGACCACAGATCGAAGCCTCAATGCGATTGTCAACCAGCCGAAATCGGGTCAATTCCGGCAACGGCCTTATTGATTACTCGTCTGCATAATTGTTAAGTGACCCGCAATCCGTCACAAAAACCAGGCAGTATTTGTGACACTCCAACTCGTCGCTGGCACTCGAAGTTTCCTCAATTTGCTCTCACAACGGCAACGTTGCAGACGCCACCCACATTTGTTAAAAAGATCCGTGCAATCGAATTTGCACACAACGATGAAATAGTGTCAGACAAATAAGTTTTGCGTCGCAACGGCTCGGTCCCACGAGAAAACCGCGAATTTTCAATGGACGAGAGAGCCGCCGCAGCACGCGCCCAATCGGGGGCGGCTCGGCGTGCTTCTCTCAAAGGTGCTTCGCGGTACCTCTCGTGGGGGGTGCGTTGGGTTCGCGCCCCTTCTATTTTTCAACAAATCTGTGGTTGGCTTTTCGATCCAACGAGCGTTGAATGAAAGCCAGTAGTGGGGTGGGCCGTGAAAACGGATACGCGTGTTATGAACACCACCATCCAACAAGCATTTTATCGCAACGGACAGCTCCGTGAGCAAGTGCCTATGCGGAACGGTCGCCGAGACGGCGTTGTCTGCACCTGGCACAAGAACGGGGTGCGCGCCACCGAAGAACTATATCAAATCGGTCTCCTGCACGGCGTCTGCCGGCAGTGGGATGAAGGGGGACATCTGCTCGGCCGTTACAGAATGGTTCACGGCACCGGCGTCCAACGAGCGTGGCATGAAAACGGACAGGTTCAATTGGAAGTTTCCACAGTTGCCGGACAATTCTGCGGACGAAACCGTCTGTGGCTTCGCGATGGAACGTTGATTTCCGAACGGTATTACCTGCACGGTCAGATTGTCAGTGCCGACAACTACCGTGAGGCGGCAGCCAAAGACAAAACGCTGCCAAGGTTGCGAGGAAAACCGGCGAACCTCCCGCCCACGAATCTTCCAATGCAACGGCGAATTCACCGTGTCTTTGTTTCTTCGCTCCTGGCAAAGCAGAATCGCACCGAAGCACGAAGTTGGTTGCGGAAGAAAGGCACGGAAAAAACCGCGCGTTTGCTCGGCCATTTCAAGCGCGAGAGCGATACGGCAAACTTCGTTGAGCGGCTCTACGAAGCGGGAGCGCTCAAGGTCATCGTTCCCGACATTTATCGGGATCAAGACGGTAATGAATTTGCGGATTGTTTGCTCGTGCGACTTGGCGAAGATTCGGTGAGGAGAAAAACGATTCGTAACGTTTGCGCCCAACTTCGGAGGCGCAAACTTGGCGTAGTTCAACCCGAGGAAGAAATGGGCGAGACGCATCTTTACCTTTCCATGACCTGATTCAATGGACAGCGAGACAATCGCGTGCTTCGTCCACCCCAAGCAGACCGCAAGCCTGCCGTACGCCAAGCAGGCATTCCGCCACGGCGTCGCCCACCAATTTCTCAACGGCATCGCGCATGGGACGCGCTCCAAGTTTTGGGTGAAAGCCTTTCCGCACGAGGAAGGGCAACACGGATTTTTCGAGTTCCAGCTTGTGGCCTTGCGCCGCCAAGAAATCGACTTCACGGGCCAAAAACTTCTCCGCAATTTCCAACTGGTATTCGTAACTCAATCGGTGGAACACGATCTTCTCGTTGACGCGGGCGAATATCTCAGGTCGCAGAGCTTGCTGGGCACGGGTGAGAACATGGCGATCCAGAGTTGCATCATTGGAATGTTGCAGGCTCATCAATTCTGCGGACCCGATGTTTGAAGTGAGCCAGACGTAGAACCCACTGAAATCCAGTGTCTGACCGGTGGCAACCGTAATCCGAACTGCGTCGAGCAACTGGAGCATGATGTCGAGCACTCGCGGGT
>JBBRPU010000157.1:0-7563 GCA_038227545.1 Candidatus Acidiferrales bacterium | reverse complement strand
GTGAGGAGATTGAGTTTCTGGTGGGGGGATATGCGCGGGCGGAGATTCCCGACTACCAGATGGCGGCGTGGTTGATGGCGGCGTGGATTCGAGGGGTGAGTCGCGGGGAGACTGGGGCGTTGACGGAGGTGATGCTGCGCTCCGGGGAGGTTTTGGATCTTTCGAGCTTGGCGCCGAAGAAGGTGGACAAGCACTCGACCGGAGGAGTTGGCGATAAGACGTCTTTGATTCTGGCGCCGATTGTGGCGGCTGGCGGGCTGGTGGTGCCGATGATCAGTGGCCGGGGGTTGGGACATACTGGCGGCACGCTGGATAAATTGGAAGCCATTCCGGGATTTAACACGAATTTATCGTTAAGCGATTTTCGGCGGGTGCTCGGGGAATGCGGGATGGCGTTGATCGGGCAGACGGCGGAAATCGCTCCCGCGGACAAGAAAATTTATGCGCTGCGCGATGCGACGTCCACGGTGGAGAATGTCGGGCTGATTTGCGCGTCCATCATGAGCAAAAAGCTTGCGGAAGGGTTGGACGCTTTGGTGCTGGATGTGAAAACGGGATCTGGCGCGTTCATGAAGAGGGAAGAGGACGCGGTGCGGCTGGCGGAAGTGATGGTGGACACGGGAAAAAGCATGGGCAAGAAGGTGGTGGCGCTGATTACCGACATGAGCCAACCGCTGGGCCGCGAGGCGGGACACGCGAATGAGGTTAGGGAGTGCATTGAAGTTCTGAGGGGCGCGGGGCCGGAGGATGTGCGCGAGTTGAGCGTGGAGCTTTCCGCGTGGATGTTTTATCTGGGGGGAAAAAGCGGCAGCGTGGAGGCCGGACGGAAGCTGGCGGAGGAGTTGATTGCTGATGGGCGGGCGCTGGAGAAATTCAGGCAATGCGTGCGGCTGCAGGGCGGAGATGAAAGCGTGATTGATGATGCTGACCGGCTGCCAAAGGCGGCCGGTCGCGTGGATGTGACTAGTGAGGTTGGCGGGCGGGTGGCGTCCACGAACTGCGAGAACTTTGGCACCGCGCTGGCTTTGCTGGGAGGGGGGCGCGAAACAAAGGAAGATCGCATTGATCATGCTGTGGGCCTGGAGTTTCACAAGCGTATCGGCGATGGCTTAGAAAAAGGCGAAGCGCTGGCTACAATTCATTACAATAGCGGCGCGAGGATCGAGGAAGCGACGCGGATGGTGGCGGAGAGTTTTGTGATTTCGCGGGACGGCGCGGCGGTGCCGAAGTTGGTGCGGCGGATCATCGGCGCATAGCGACGCGGTTTACCGCACAGGAAATGAGCGGGGCGTATGGGACGATTCGTAGGGGTTTTAGGTTTGGCCACGATGTTGGGCCTGGCGTACATCTTTTCAACGGATAGAAAAGCTATCCGGCTGAATACCGTGCTGTGGGGATTCGGGCTGCAACTGGCATTCGCTGTTTTTGTGGTGCGCTTTTCGGCGGGGCGCAGAATTTTTGAGTTTGCCGGGTACTACGTCAATTTGCTGCTGAGCTATGCGTTTGTGGGCTCGCAATTTGTTTTTGGCGAGCTGGGGATGAAGGATTCTCCGCAGCATTTCATTTTTGCGTTTCAGGTGCTTCCCACCATTATTTTTATCGCGGCATTTTTTGCTCTGCTGTACCACATCGGCGTGATGCAGGTGCTGATTCGCGGAGCAGCGTGGTTGATGACGCGAATCATGGGGGCCAGCGGGGCGGAATCGCTGAACGTGGCCGCGAGTATTTTCATGGGGCAGACGGAAGCGCCGCTGACGATTCGGCCGTTTTTGAATCGGCTGACCAAGTCGGAACTGATGTGCGTGATGACCAGCGGGATGGCGCATGTTTCCGGCGGAATCATGGCGGCGTACATTGCGTTTGGCATCAAGCCGCAGCACCTACTGGAAGCGGTGATCATGACCGCGCCGGGGACGCTGCTGATGGCAAAGATGCTGGTGCCGGAAACGGAAATTCCGCTGACGGCGGGGCGCGTTGAAATGCCTCCGATGGAAAAGGAGGCAAATTTCCTGGGCGCTATTTCGCGCGGCACCGTGGACGGTTTGCATCTGGCGCTGAATGTGGGCGCGATGCTGATTTCGTTTCTGGCGATGCTGGCGCTGGTGAACGCCATCATGGGCGGCACACACAATTGGTTGGCGGCGCATCATGTGGGCTGGTTTCCGTCGAGCCTGCAGCAGGTTTTTGGCTGGGTGTTCGCGCCGATCGCGTGGGTGATTGGGATTCCCTGGAGAGATTGCACGCTGATCGGAAATTTGTTGGGGACACGCATGGTGGTGAATGAGGTGGTGGCGTTTCAACAATTGGGCGTGATGCAAGGGGCTCTCGATCCGCGGTCGTTTACGATCGCGACATTTGCGCTGTGCGGTTTCGCGAATTTCAGCTCCATCGGAATTCAGATCGGGGGCATCGGCGCGCTGGCTCCCGAACAGCGTGGGAATCTGGCAAGGCTGGGCATTCGAGCGATGCTGGCGGGCACCATGGCGAATTTGATGTCGGCGTCGTTCGTTGGGATTCTCACGTGACACCCGAACCAGAAAGCACAAAGCCTAAGCGAGCGCCGCGCAAAGCAGCCGCCAAAAAAACTGCAGTAACTGCCTCGCCGGAAGCAGGTGAATATGAGCGCGCCGAGGCGGCGGCACAATTTATTTTGTCGCGAACCGCGCTGCGGCCAAAGATAGCGTTGGTGCTGGGTTCGGGGCTTGGTCCGTTCGCGGACGAATTTGCGGAATCGGCAAAGATTCCGTACGCGGAGATTCCGCATTTTCCGCGGTCCACGGCAATCGGGCACGCGGGGCAACTGGTGGTGGGAAAAGTCGAGGGCATCGCAGTCGCCGGGATGCAGGGGCGGGTGCACCTCTACGAAGGCTATTCGGCGAAGGAAGTTGCATTCCCCATTCGCGTTTTTGCGCGCATGGGCGTACGGGCGGTTATTTTAACCAACGCGGCGGGTGGAATAAAATTTGTGCAAGGGCGATTGGTGGTGATCCGGGATCACATCAATCTGCAAGGGGTGAATCCTTTGTCGGGCGCGAACGACGAAAGATTTGGGCCGCGTTTTCCTGACATGAGTGCGGCGTATGACAAGCGCTTTCGTGAAATGACGGTGGGGCAAGGAAATCGGCTGGGGATTGGGATTGATGAAGGAGTTTATGCCGCGCTGGCCGGGCCGAGTTATGAGACGCCCGCGGAGATACGGTATTTGCGTACTATCGGCGCCGATCTGGTAGGAATGTCTACCGCGCCAGAAGTGATTGCCGCGCGGCATTGCGATATGCGGGTGCTGGGAATTTCGTGTGTGACGAATGCAGCGGCTGGGATTTTGGACCAGCCGTTGAATCACCGTGAGGTTCTGGAGACTGCTGCGCGGGTTAAAGGTGACTTCGTGGCGCTGCTGAAAGCGGTGGTGCCCAAAATCGAGCAAGCGCTCGGTTGAAGGGCAAACGTCTGTTTTGAGGAACTATGAGCGAAGATGAATTGCTGATTACGGCAGCTACCCAAGCGCGGGAAAACGCGCACGCGCCATATTCGAACTTTCGCGTGGGGGCCGCTTTGCGCAGCAGTTCCGGGCGCATTTTCGGTGGTTGTAATGTGGAGAACGCTACGTATGGCCTGACGATTTGTGCGGAACGCGTGGCTATTTTTAAGGCGATCAGTGAGGGGGAGCGCGGATTCAGCGCCGTTGCGGTGGTTACCGATACGGAGGCACTCACGCCGCCGTGCGGAGCTTGCCGGCAGTTGTTGTGGGAGTTTTGCGGGGATGTTCCGGTGACTATGGCGAATTTGAACGGGAAGCGCGAGACGGTGCAGATGAAAGAATTATTTCCGAAACCGTTCGACGATTCAAACCTCTAGCAGGAATAAAAAATGAAAACGCTAGGCGACGCCAGGAATGTGTTCAGACAGATTGCAGGGTGGGGTGTTGGTTGCGTGCTTTTGTTTTGTTTGGTGCTTAGCGGTTTAGCGCTTATCGCCGGTGCCCAGGACACGAAGACAACTTTGCCGTCAGGTGGCAAGCCACCTAGCGGTGGCAAGCAAGATGTCGAGCTGTTGATCACTGGCGGCACTGTGGTCACGATGGATGGGGACCGGTTAATTCTCGAAGATGGCGCGGTGGCGATAAAGGGCGACAGCATCGCGGCGATCGGATTCAGGAGCGATCTGGAAGGCAAATACACCGCTGCGCAAAGCATTGATGCGCGGGGCAAGCTGGTGCTGCCGGGATTTATAAACGGTCACACGCATGTGCCGATGACGCTGTTTCGCGGCCTGCACGACGATGTGACTTTGGATGACTGGCTGCGCAAATATATTTTTCCCGCGGAAGCCAAGAACGTGACGGAAGAATTTGTACGCTGGGGGACGCGACTGGCCGCCGCGGAGCAGATTCGCGGCGGTATAACCACGTTTGCGGACATGTACTACTTTGAAGACGCGGTGGCGGAGGAAACCAAGGCCGCGGGCATGCGCGCGGTGCTGGGCGAGACCATTATTGATTTCCCGGCGCCGGATAACAAAGACGAAGCGCAGATGCTGGCGTACACGGAGAAGTTTCTGCAGCGGTGGCAAAACGACCCACTGATCCACGCGGCGCCCGCTCCGCATTCCATTTACACCTGTTCGCAAAAAACATTGCAGGACGCCGCGGCGCTGGCGCGAAAATATCACGCGCCGATTTTGATTCACGTTGCGGAGATGAAGAAGGAACTGGACGACAGCCGCGCGCAAAACGGGACGACGCCGGTGCAGTATCTGAACAAGATTGGCGTGCTGGGTCCCGAGGTGGTGGCGGCGCACTGTATTTTTGTGGATGACACCGATCGCAAATTGCTGGCGGAGAAGCATGTGGGCTGCGTAAATAATCCATCGAGCAACATGATGCTGGCGAGCGGTGTTTCCCCGGTGCCGGAGTTGCGCGCCGCGGGGGTGGCGGTGGGACTGGGTACGGACGGGCCGGCGGGCAGCAACAACGACCTGGACTTGATGGAGGAGATGGACCTGGCCGCCAAGCTGCAGAAAATCACCAAAGGGAATCCGCTGGCGCTGGGTGCAAAAGCGGTGGTGGAAATGGCGACGATTGACGGCGCGAGAGCGCTGCACATGGAAAATGAGATTGGTTCGCTGGAGGCGGGGAAGAAAGCCGACGTCATCCTGATTGGGTTGAATGCGCCGCACGCGGTGCCGATGTATGAGGTGTATGCGCAATTGGCGTATGCGTTGAAAGGCAGCGACGTGGAAACGGTAATCATTGGGGGGCGTGTGGTGATGCGTGACCACGAACTGCTAACGGTAAAAGAGGCGGAAGCCATCGCTAAGGCGCGCGAATACAGGGGCAAAATTCAGGCGTCGCTGAAGTAGCCGGCTTGCGAGGGCGACGTAAAAGTTCGCTAGGAGCTAGTCCCGTAGCCAACTGTTAGTGGAGAGGTTATGGAGCGGAAAGATTTAGGTTAATTCGATTTTGTGCACGTGGAGAATGGCGGCGGCGGAATCCATGGTGCCGGTGAGCAATACGTTCTTACCCAAAAATTTCCTGGCTGCTTCCTGATTGTCCAGCTGGTAGACCACGTTCAGATGGTCTTCACGAAAAATAAATTTGCCCGACTTGCGGGTTATTTTTCCGGAGAACGTTCGGACGTCCTGATGAAATTCGCCTTGCAGTAGCTCGGGTGCGGTGCGTTGGGGCGCGCGGGGATGATCAACGATGACGAGTACTGCTCCGACCACTGGCAAGGCCGATGCGAGCATTACGGTTCCTAATGTCGTGAGTCGAATGCTTCTCATGATTACCTTCCAAACGACCTACACAGACTAGTGAGCATTTTAAACGCCAAGTTGCCGGGTGATGCAAGACGTAGAAGTTACTGTAGTTAGCTACGCGATCGTGGAGAGCTCGGGATGTCACGTGGTGTATATGGGGAAAATCGACACACTCGGAGGAGATTCACCTACAGAGTGTGAACGGCCTAGCATACAAAGTTTACGGTACGGGATTGTATACGTCGTAGCTGGTGGCAATGGCGCGAACTTCCGCCAAGGACTGATCGCGAAGCATGACTCCATCTTCGAGGACGGTTTCGAGGGCGTTGGAGCCGAAAGCGGGACTGGCGGGCAAGGCCTCTCCTTCCACCACTTCGACGGTGGCAAAATCCCTGCCGTTGTGAATCAAATTGAAGCGGCCGCCCTTGCTGGCTTTGCTGGGATCGGTTTTGGGGTTTTTGTAGACATTGTGCCAGGTGCCGTTGCGATCTATGGCGGAGCATTTCAGCGCGAATTTCAAGGTGTCGCGGTTTACCTGCTGGAGCAAAGCTCCGCCCATGCCGTAACTCCAGATGTCCTGCGACCAACCGCGGCGGGTGAGCTGCGCGGTGATATTTTGAATGGTGTAGAAATTCACGCCGTCGCCCTGAATGAAGCGCACACACGGCACAGTAGTTTTCCAACCTTTGCGATTCACTTCGTAGCCGAAAACTTCGCTGACAATTTTGAAAAGTTCTTCGAGGACGGTGACAGCGTCTCCGGAATCTGGTCGAATGATCAGCGTACCGTTGCGCTGCAATACTTTTTCGCGCAGCGCGCCGCCCCACAGATTGCGGACGGCGTTGTAAATATCGTAGGAGTCGCTCACGCAGGCGACCAGCCCTTCGGGACAATTTTCCAGCATGTTGGCGTAGGCCTCGAGCTCGTGCTCTTCGCCCCAGGAGGTAATGGTGGAATGTTCGGAGGCGGGAATGCTGTAGCCGGCGCACTCCAACGGCTTATCGCCGCCCAGGTCGGCAGAATAAAACTGGTTGAGGAGCTGGATGGCCGCGAGGGTGTCGGTGCCAAAAAAATTCAGCAGGTGCGCGGCGCCGCCGATGGCCGCGGATTCTTTGGAAGAAACACCGCGGAAACCAAAATCGTGCAATTTGAAAGGGAGCAGCGAAGGATCGCCGGTGCGCACCAGGGCTTTGCCGATGACTTGTTTTATGGCTCGCGAGAGAGTGGCAACGGTGATGGGATACCAGACTTGAAGGAGAAGGGTTTCGGCCCAGTTGGTGAGCCAGTAAAATTCCGGATCGGTGTTTTCGATGGTGATGAGCGCGTTCTGACTCTTCACTACGGTGCCTTCTTTTACGGCGCGAATGCGCAGCGGCAAGCGGCCGCCATGTTTGGCGTACAGCGACTTGAAACCTTCGTAGTGGAATGATTTCGGATGGCCCTGGAAATGAGCGTGCGCGACGCGCCGGGCTTCTTCTACATCGTCGAGGGTAAAAACCTGGCCGGCGAAATTGGATTTAACAATGTATTGCAGCATGGCCAGCATGGTTTCATCGAACATGCCGCCGCGGGATTCCACGTAGGAGTAGATGTGGCGAGTGTCCGGCGGATATTGCCACCAGTGGGTGAGTTTGTAGGAGTCGGTGTTGAGGATGGGATTCAGGCGCAGCGACTGCATCGAAACTCCTCGCCGGAAGTGAATAGAAACATACGGCGGCCCAAGCTAAGCTTTGGCCTGGGCGTGTTGAGGGAATGCGTGGACGAAAGGCTGCGAGTCACTGAGATGAGAATAGCAAATAATATGCG
>JBBRPU010000156.1:0-7586 GCA_038227545.1 Candidatus Acidiferrales bacterium | reverse complement strand
TGGCCGGCCGAGACCAAGGATTTCAAAACTTACTATCCGACCAGCTTGCTGATCACCGGCTACGACATCCTTTTTTTCTGGGTGGCCCGAATGATCATGCTCGGGATGCACTTTACCGGGCAGGTTCCCTTCCGCACCGTATATCTGCACTCGCTGGTGCGCACTGGCAGCGGCGAAAAGATGTCCAAGTCCAAGGGCACAGGGCTCGACCCAGTCACCTTGAATCAACAATACGGGACCGATGCGATGCGCTTCTGCCTGGCGTCCATGGCAGCGCCGGGCACGGATATTGTACTGTCCGATGACCGGCTGGCTGGCGCGCGCAACTTCGCGAACAAGATCTGGAACGCCGCGCGCTTTTTGTTTGTGAACCTGGAAAAGTTTGAGCAGTCCGGCACCGGGCTGGAAGAATTGGCGGCTCCTGAGGTGCGCGCCAACGCGCCCTACGCGTTCGGCGGAGCGGTGCCGTTGCGCGATGCGTGGATTTTTGCGCGACTGGCGGCGGTAGTAGAACAGATGAATGACGCGCTGGCAAATTACCGTTTTCACGAGGCCGCGCAAGCCGTGTACCAGTTTTTCTGGGGCGATTTCTGCGACTGGTATATCGAGTGGATCAAGCCCGACCTGCAGAACGAGGATCAGCAGCGCGCGGTCGTCGCATGGCGCAATCTCTTCGCGGTGTTCGAAGCCGCGTTGCGACTGTTGCATCCGCTGATGCCGTTCTTGACGGAAGAGCTGTGGCATCAATTCCCACAACGAGCGGGAGCGAAGTCCATCGCGCTGGAAAAATTCCCGGAAGTACAGGAGCGCTGGAAGAATCAGAGCGCGCTGCAGGAATTCGGGCTGATACAGGAAATCATCACGGCGGTACGAAATATTCGCGCAGAGCTGAAGCTCGATCCCAAGATGAAAGTCGCAGCTGAATTATCTATAACGGACCCGGAGGCGCGCGCGATGGTGCAACCGGAGCGCGATGGAATTATGCGGCTGGGGATGCTAACCGACCTGAAGATTAGCGACACGCAACTGGCCCAAGCCGGCGGAGCGGTACGTTCGAGCGCACAATTCGATTTGCGCGTGGAGTACACCGAAACCGTGGATGCGGGCGCAGAGCGCACCAAGATTGCGAAAGAAGTCGAAGGGCTTGAAAAAGCAATTGCCTCCAAAGAAAAACAACTGGGGGACGAAACATTTCGCAGCCGCGCGCCTGAGAAGATTATCCGTGGACTGGAGGCGACGCTGGCATCACAGCGTATCGAGCTATCGAAACTGACGGAGCGGCTTGCGCAATTGAACCAGAACGCGGGGTAAATTCCATCGCGCATCTGTGAAGCGGTTGTCGGTAGGTCACGGCAGAGTAAGGACAGCGCACATGGCGGTCCGCGGTAAATCGTCTGAGAAAGTGGCGGGAGCCACCGAGCGGCAGGTCACTGCCCTGCTGACCTTGCTGGCCGAAAACGGAACCATCGTAATCAGCGGCGCACGCATTGCCCGGGAGATTGGCGTATCGCGTTCAACAGTATTTCGCTGGGTGACGCGTCTCAGGGAGTTGGGAGTAAAGGTCCAGGGCCGGGCGGCCACCGGATACTTTCTCGAGAAAGTGCCGGATATTCTGACCGCGGACATGCTGCGGCAGCGCTTGCGCGGAACATTGTTCGGAAAGCGCATTTATCACTTTTTCAAAATTGACTCGACGAATCGGGTAGCTCTGGAGTTGGGGCACGCAGGTGAGCCGGAAGGCGCCGTGGTGCTTGCCGAGGAACAAACTGCCGGGCGCGGGCGCGCGGGACGCAGGTGGCATTCCGAGCGCGCCACGGGAATTTACGCCACACTTCTACTGCGGCCGAAGCTGGCTCCAGTGCAGGCTCCCCTACTGACCATGATGGCAGGTCTGTCGGCGCACGCGGCCGGGCAGGCAGTCTCCGGATTGAACGCCGACCTCAAATGGCCAAATGATCTGCTGATCGGCGGGAAAAAATTCGGCGGCATCTTGACGGAGATGCACGCGGAGCCGACGCAGATTCGCTTCGTGATCGTGGGCGTCGGAATCAACGTGAACCAGGAGAAATTTCCTCCCGAGCTGGCGGGCATCAGCACCTCACTGCGGCTGGAGAGCGGGCGAAAGCAATCGCGCCTGGAAGTGCTGGTGCAATTCCTGCGACAATTCGAACGCGACTATGAGGGGCTGCTGCGCGAAGGCGCGGGCAGCGTGGTCAAGCGATTCGAAGAAGTTTCCAGCTATGCCCATGGAAAGCGCGTGCGCGTGACCAGCGGCACTGAAAGCTATACCGGAGTGACTGCGGGGCTCGAAAATGAAGGGTTGCTGCGGGTCACGCGGGACGACGGCCGGACCGCCACGGTGATTGCCGGAGACGTAACGGAACTTCGCTGATTGCTATTTCTAGGAAGCAAGTGAAGGTGAGTTGAGCAAGAAGATATGCTGCTGACCATTGACGTAGGAAATACGAACACGGTTTTGGGCGTTTTTCGCGGCACCGAGCTGGTCGCCAACTGGCGCCTGACTACCGCGCGAGAACAAACCATTGATGAATACGGCGTGCTCACGCGCAATTTATTCACGCTGGCCGGCCTGGATCGCGATGCCATCAGCGGCGTGATTATCAGCTCGGTAGTGCCGCCGGTGAACTGGACGCTTTCCGAGATGGCGCGAATTTATCTCGGGAAAAAGGCCCTGTTCGTGGAGCCCGGCGTGAAAACCGGCATGGCCGTGCTGGTGGATAATCCACTGGAAGTTGGCGCGGACCGCATCGTCAACGGTGTTGCGGCGTTCCACGAATACGGCGGGCCGTGCATTGTGGTGGACTTCGGCACGGCCATTACCTTCGATGTGATTTCGGCGCGCGGCGAATATCTCGGTGGAGTAATCGCGCCGGGAATCGGAATTACCTCCGAGGCGCTATTCGCGCGCACCGCTAAGCTGCCGCGCGTGGAAATAAAAGATCCCGGCAAAGTAATCGGCACAAACACGGTCACGCACATCCAGGCAGGCCTTTACTACGGCGCGGTGGATATGGTGGATGGCATGTTGAAGCGCATAAAAGAGGAACTGGGCATCGAAGTGACAGTCGTGGCCACCGGCGGGCACGCCAAGCTCGTGGCGCGGGGTTCCAAGCATATCCAGCACACCGATGCGTTTTTAACTTTGAAGGGTTTGCGGCTGATCTGGGAAAAGAATCATGCAGCCGAACCGGGGAAACCCAGCGGCGTGCGCGAAGCGGATTCAGCTTCGGCGGAGAAGAAAGCGCGGTAGCTCGCATACTTCTATATTTCCCGCCCGTCGTTCTATCAGCACGCACGTGACGCGTAAACGGCGCCGCGAGCATCACATTCATGGACAACTGGAATTACTTTAATTACTTCACGGAAATTGAAGAATATTTCTGGAAAAAACGTGGAGCCCATTTGCTGGTGTCGCCGCTGGACTGGGCGATCATGGAAACCTGGCAGAAGGCCGGCATACCGCTCGAAGCCGCGCTGTCGGGGATTGATCGCGCATTCGAAAGTTATCAGCGGTCGCGGCGCGGCGGCCTGGGCAAACCATTGAAGACCCTGGCGTACTGCACCGATGCGGTGCTGGACGCCGCCGCCGAGCAACTCGAAAGCGCAGCCGGGAGCGCTCCGAAAACTCCACGAGTGCCTGCCAAGGAAGTATTTTCGCGAGAAGAATTGAAGTCGTATTTCGCCAAGAACATCGCGCGAGTTATAGCGGCAGCGGAGAAGTATGCGGCGGCGCAACCTGAGCTGAGCACGCGACTGTCCGAAATTGCGAAGTCACTGGAATCGGGCGCAACGTTGCTGGACAGTCCTGGCACCTTAGACCTGGAAGACCTGGAGCGCCGCTTGACGATTCTGGATGACAAGCAGCAAGCGGTCCTGGCCGGCTACGCGAATGAAGACCGCATGCTGCAAATACGGCGGGAAATGGACGGGCAACTGGCGGCATATCGCGGAAAAATGAAAGCGGAACAGCTAGCGCTGGTGGAAAAGCAGTACCTCCAGAAGAGACTGCTTGAGGAATTTGGATTGCCGCGATTGAGCCTCTACTACTTTTCGTAATCGAGCCGCCTTATTTTTGCTCGACTGCTTGCGCGCCATCGGCTACGCGGCATGCTGGATTCGGCTACAATTTACAGACACGTCGAACGGTTCAGACACACAACGAAGCACGCCACCAAAGGCCCAGAGTTTCGGCCGACAACCAAATGAGGCTATATAATTATGTCAGATGAGTTACTATTATCAATTGAGAAGCTAGTGTATGGCGGGGACGGCTTGACGCACACCGACGGCAACACCGTATTTGTACCCTTTGTGTTGCCCGGAGAAGGTGTGCGCGCCGCAACCAAATCCAAAAAGAAAAAACTCATCTGGGCGAAGTTACTGGAAGTCACTTCACCTGCGGCACAGCGAATCGCGGCGAAGTGCCCCCATTTCCAGGTTTGCGGCGGTTGCCATTACCAGCATATTCCTGCCGCCGAGCAAGCGCGTTTAAAGATTGAGATTTTACGGGAAACGCTCTCGCGACTTGGCGGAGTGCAACATGCCGGAGAAATTATTCCGCATACGGCGGAGCCGTATGCCTACCGCAACCGCGCACAGTGGGCGGTGCGAAGTGGCATGCCGCGGGCGCTGGGTTATTTTTTGCCAGAGAGCTCGGTGATTGTCCCCATAGATGTGTGCCCGATTCTGTCGCCGCGACTCGAGGAAACGTTCAGCGTGCTGCAGGAGATGGCGAGAGCGGGCCACCTGCCAACCGCGATCCTCGAGATTGAAGCGTTCACCGATTCGAACGATGACAAAATCGCGCTGAATGTGGCTTTCGAAAAGTTTCCCGCTCCGCCGGCCGAATTGGCTTCCCTGTTTCAGACTGCATTGCCGCATCTGGAAAGCTTGCTGCTCCTGGACCAGAAGAAAAACAAGTTTGAGCTGACCGGGCCGGGATTCTTAGTCCACGAGGTCGGCGGCATCAAATATCAGGTAAGCCATTTGTCATTTTTTCAGGTGAACCGATTTTTGACTGAGGATCTGTTGAAGACCATAACGGCAGGCGCGAAGGGCAAGCTTGCCCTGGACATGTACGCCGGCGTGGGATTTTTCACCCTGCCGCTGGCGCGCGCATTTGAAAAAGTCGTGAGCGTGGACGCCAACCTCGCCGCCACTCGCGACTTGTTCGCCAACGCAAAAAGCGCGGGCGTCGAAGTTATCTCGCACAACGAACACGCCGAAGAATTTCTTAAGAAAACGCAGGAGACGCCGGATTTTGTCGTGCTGGATCCACCAAGGTCCGGCCTGGGCGCGGAAGCAGCGGCGGCGCTCGCGCGGCTCGGCGCTCCGGAAATTGTCTACTTGTCGTGCGACCCGGCGACACTGGCGCGAGATCTCGCCGTGTTGACGAGGTCTACGCGAAGAGCGGCGGCTTCCGTGCCGGACTCGGACGAAAGCGCCGCGCCCAGCAGCGAAACAAGTCGCTACGAAATTACCGAGATGCACATGTTTGATTTATTTCCCCAGACATTTCATATCGAGACGCTGGTGCGCTTGCGACGCCTCCCATGAAGTTGCCGGCCGTAGCGATCGCCGCAGCCTTTGCGTCGGGGATAGCCTTCGGCCTGAGTAGTGTGATCGCCAGTCACGCGCGCTCATCATTTTTTCTGGGCGTGGTTTTTGCGGTCGCCACTGCTTCCCTGTTAACCGTCGTTCTACTTCTGCGTTACAAACGGCTGGCGCTTGCTGCGATTGCGTCGGCAATCGCCTGGATCACCCTCGGCGTGGCGGGGGCCTGCATCGCTACGCAGCCGCGACCCGCTGGTCACATTTTGAATCTGGTGCGCGCCGGCCAGATCAATTTAAAGACTCCGTTGCGATATTACGGCAACCTGCGCGATGAGCCGCAGAAATTGCCGTGGGGCTGGGGATATGACATCGGTCTCACTGGCGCGGAATACCAAGGCGTGCCTTTACGCGCCTCCGGCGGATTGCGGTTGAGTTTTGCGAGCCAGCCCGCAAGTGACGCGGCGCTTCCCATACTGCACACCGGCGACTCCATCGCAGTTCTGACGCAGGCGAAAATGCCGCAGGTTTATCGCGACGAAGGAGCATTTGATCGCCGCGCGTATCTGTCGGAGCAGGGCGTGGACCTGGTAGGAACGCTGCGCGCACCAGAGTTGTTGGAATTAATTCAGCCGGGCCAGATAGATATTTCCAGTGGGATAGCCCGCGCACGTCAGCGTTTGCGTGTGGAAATCGACGCGTTGGCGCCCGGCGTTCCAGGGGTTGCCGGAATCCTGCGCGCGATGCTGTTAGGCGACAGAACCTTTGTGGACCGCGACGAGGCCGTAGATTTTCAGAAGACCGGCGCATTCCATGTGCTGGTGGTCGCGGGCTTACACGTGGGCGCGATCGCCGCAGTATTGTTTTGGATCGGACGCAAACTGCGGTGGGCACGCACTTGGACAGTGCTGCTGACGCTGCTCCTGCTCGCTGCATACGTTGGCGTTGTGGAGCAACGAACTCCCGTGCTGCGTGCCGCGCTGATGGCCGCGATGGTCCTGCTCGGAAGCCTGTTTTTCCGCCGTCTGGAATTATTGAATTCCGCCGCGATGGCGGCGCTGGTGCTCCTGGTGGCGCGACCGCTGGCGTTACGCGACTCCAGCTTTCAACTTTCATTTTTGGCCATTGGCTGCATCGCCGGCATAGCGCTGCCCTGGCTGGAGGCCACCGTCCAACCATACGCGCGCGCACTGCAAGGCTGGCGCGACGTCACCAAAGATGTCTCGCACGAGCCGCGGCCCACGCAATTCCGGATTGACGTACGTTCGTTTGCGCGATTCACGGAAGCGCGTCTGCCCATGCGCGTCGCGCGCATGCCTGCCACGCTGTTAGCCACGGGCTTGGCGTTTCTTTTTCGCACTTTTGAACTATTCGTCCTCACGCTGGTACTGCAAATCGGAATGCTCCCGGTGATGGCCGCGGAATTCCATCGCATTACCTTCGCCGGGCCGTTTGTGAATTTCGCGGCAGTGCCGCTGACGGCGGTAATTGTTCCCGCCGGCTTTTTCGTATTGATGATCGGGCTGGCCAGTCCGGCGCTCGGCAAATTGCTGGCCTTGCCGTTGTCGTGGGTCACGCTAGAACTGGTGCACGTGGTGCAATGGTTGTCGCACATGCGGGCAATGAGTTATCGCGTGCCGGGCCCACCGGTCTGGGTGACGGTTGCGTTTCTAGTGGTGCTGGCGGGCGTAGCAATTATTTTTCGCATCAATGTTCCACGCCGTAGATTGGTCACAGCAACTCTGTACGCCGCGCTCGCGGCACTTGTCGTCATCATTGCGACGTTACCCTTCGCGCCACAATGGTCAGCGGGAAAACTGGAAGTTTCGGTACTCGATGTGGGCCAGGGCGATGCCCTCTTCGTGGTCTCACCGGGCGGCAAAACTTTATTGATGGACGGCGGCGGCGCTTTCGGCGGCTTCCCCGGACACGAGCAGGCGCGGGGCAGCGATCCAGGCGAGGAAGCGGTATCTCCCTATCTCTGGTCGCGCGGATTCAAGCGCATTGATGTCGTT
>JBBRPU010000155.1:0-7609 GCA_038227545.1 Candidatus Acidiferrales bacterium | reverse complement strand
AGCGCAGCATCACCTCCGTCAACGCCCCAGTCTCCCCGCGACTCACCCCTCGAATCCACGCCGCCATCAACCACGCCGCCATCTGGTAGTCGGGAATCTCCGCCCGCGCATATCCCCCCACCAGAAACTCAATCTCCTCACGAGAATTCTCGCCCGCGTCCCGCTTCTTCCGAATAATGTCCACAGCCCGCATGCTCTGGCGCCACCGCCGCCGGAGCGTAACACCCGCAAATACCAAGGTCAACGCGAGGCCCACTCATATAGGGTGGGCCTTGGACAGGTCGGACGAGGTCGGGGCGGTACTGGGACTTTTTCTGTAGCGAGCGCTCGGTACATGAGTAGTTTCTGGCGAACGGCGAGGGCTTAGGTGAACGAGGGGTGGATTGTGTCCGGGGGAGGGATTGAAAGGCGAGCTTGGTTGCGCCCTGGTAGACGGGAAGCGAGTGGGAAGTGACGGTCATGGTAAATATTACTATATGATTATCTATATTTCCAGGTATATTTTGATGTTACTTCAAAAAGTTGAATTTGATCGCCCAGAAGCAGGAAGAGAAGTATTAGTCGAGGGTGCCTTCGCGGGTGGGAGTGACCTAGCCGGTGACAGTACCAAAACCCCCACACGAAAAACCGTCGTGTGGGGCACCCGGCATCCAGGTCACAGCATTCACTCTTTCAAGTCCAGTGTCAGTCCAGGTGAGGCACGGCCGCGCGCCGACTACGGTGAACCTTTATTTTGATGGAGGGCGTTCGGCGGCGAGGAGTTTTTGTTTTCTGGATAGGCCCCAGCGGTAGCCGGCCAGGGTGCCGTCTCCGCGAATTACGCGGTGGCACGGGACGATGATGGACACGGGATTGGTGGCGCAGGCGCGGGCTACGGCGCGGGCGGCGGTGGGTTGCCCCAGGGATTGCGCGACCTGGGTGTACGTTTTCGTGGTGCCGCGCGGGATGCGCTGCAATTCCTGCCACACGCGGCGCTGGAAGGCGGTGCCTTGCACGTCGAGCGGCAAGTCTTCGGCGGCGGGCTTCCCTTCTATCTGATGGACAATTTCGGATACCCATCGTTGATAGGTTTCTTTCGCGGGGGCAATTTCCGCGCGCGGATATTCTTCGCGCAATTCGGCGAGCAACTCCTGTTCGGCGTCTGCCAGATACACGGCGGAGACGCCGCGGTCGGTGGAGGCCACCAGAACTTTTCCGAGCGGTGATTTGGCGATGGTGTAATGGAGCTTCATTCCCTTTCCTCCTTTTTGATACGCGGCGGGGGTCATGCCCAGTTGCGCGTCGCTGCGTTCGTAGACACGGCTTGAGGATCCGTAGCCGGTTTCATAGAGTGCGTCGGTGATATTTTTTCCGCTGCGCAATAAATTTTTGAAGCGTTGGAGGCGCAAGGCATCGGCAAGGTCGCGGGGCGCGAGTCCGGTGACCTGGTGAAAGGCGCGGCGCAGCGCGGAAGGGCTGGCGCCCAGCTTGCGCGCGAGTGTGGCGACGCGCAGATTTTCTTCGGTGTTGCGGGCCAGCTCACGCGCGGCGCGTTCTACCAGGGCGAGCGATCCGGATTTTTCGTTGGGCTTGCAGCGCAGGCAGGGGCGGAAGCCCAGCTTTTCGGCTTCTTCGCCGGTCCGGAAGAAAACCACGTTGCGGCGCAGCGGGCGCCGCGCCGGGCAGGATGGGCGGCAATAAATGTGCGTGGAGCGGACGCCTAGAATAAAAGTGCCGTCGGCACGCTCGTCACGCGCCATGGTGGCGCGCCAGTATTGCTCGGCGGCGCGCGGAGTGATTGGGGATGTCGAGGTGGTAGATGTAGCGCTCATGTTCGACAACAAATTAACCCAGGCGCGGAAACAATGCTATCCGCTAGCGCGCGGCAAAGTAATTATGTCTGCGCGGGCTTGGCGGAGGGCTTTGGGACGCTGATCACCAGGATTACGGCGGTGAGAATTATGGCCGCAGCGATTATGGTGCGAGCGGTAACCGGTTCGGCGGCGATGAGCCAGCCCAGAAAGAGGGCTACGACAGGATTGACGAAGCCGTAGGTGGCTACTTTGGCGGCGGTGCTTTTTTTGAGGATGTAGAGGTAGGCGGTGAAGCCCATGCCGGAGCCGAAAACGATCAGGTAGAGGAGCGCCAACCACGAGCGTGGGGTGATGGCGGCGAAGCGCAAGGCGGAGAATTCGCCAGAGACGAGTGCGGCGATCCAGAGTGCAGCGGCTCCCGCGAGGCTTTGCATGGCGACGACGAGGAGAGGCGAGCCGGGGACCGGGCGATGCTTAGAGTAGAGCGAGGCGCAAGCCCATACGAAGGCGCACACCATCAGGACACCGGTGCCGAGAAGGTCTATGCGGCGGGCGCCGCCGAGACTGGCGGGGCCGACCAGCAGAGCGAGGCCGGCGAATCCCAGAAGCAAGCCGACAAAAACGCGCGGGACGGGGCGGGTGCCGCCGGGGCGAAGCCAGTCCACGATGACGAGCCATAGCGATACGGTGGCCACGAGGAGGGCGGCGATGCCTGAGGGAACGCGCTGCTCCGCCCAACTTAAGCCTCCATTGCTGACGCACAGGAGGAGCAAACCGGTGATGGCGGCGGTCCACCAGTTGGCGGTGGTGGGCCGGAAGCCGGTCTTCCAGCGCAAAATCGGGTAAAGAATCAGACCAACGATGGAGTGGCGGATAGCCGCCATGGCCAGCGGCGGGATGGACTCGATGGCGATGCGGATGCCGATGTACGTGGAACCCCACAAAATGTAAACCGCAGCGAAGGCTAGCGGGACCCAGCGCCGGGATTCGACGCGAGAAGGCTTCACGGTTATTTGAGGGGTTTCTACTTCGGTCGCGATGGGTGGCATTACTGGGGCTGCTTTATAGATAGCCGGGTTTTCTTTTGTGGTCCAGCGCCATATTGGCGCTGAGATTGGAGCAAATGGTGGCGTGACCGGCTATCCGATTTCGGCTAGCAAATCCCTGGTGTACTGAAATGCGGTGGCTGGGACAGTTGATAAGTTCTAGTACCATCATGACTGCATGTTTCGTATTAGGACACGCGTGGAATTTTCCACAGGTTGACCTTGGTGGCCGTCTGGTGGCATCTTAGCAACCCGCTCTTCATCGGTGGATTCGCTTCCACTCCCTGAACCGGGTAGTTGGCAGGTCAGAACCAGCAGCATCTCTGAGGGGAGATGAGCGCTATCAATCTCGCACTTTCGCTGACTTTTCCTTCCACATCCAAGCAGGCGGGTGAGAATTCGTCTGGGCTTCGTGCCAGTGCCGCCACAGCCGTATTGGCCGCGGGGTCTGTGGCTGGGCCGACGCTGTGCTGCAAACCGCTGTTGCGGGCCGAGCTGCCCCGCCGTTTCATACGCGTGCCGACGCATGCGGTGGGTGTGCATCCTGAACACCGCGAATATCCGCGCGCCAGCCTGAAACTGCCTTTGAAGCTGCGCAGCGTGGATGGCGAAGTGGAAGAATTTCCGGTCACGCTGGTGACACGGGATATCAGCTCTACGGGTGTGTATTTTCTGTGTCCTAAGGAATTGCCGATGAATGCGGCGGTGGAGCTGCAGATCGTGCTGATCAGCCGGCCGATGGGACAAGGCAACGTGGTCATGGCTTCCATGGCGCATGTGACGCGCATGCAGCCGGCGGCGACTCCGGGATGGTTTGGCGTGGCGGCGACGTTTGATGATGTGCAGTTTGACCGCGACGATATCGTGCCTTCGCGCTTTCACGGCGTTTAATTTTCCCGTTACAACCCTAAACCACAATTTATTCTGGCGGAGAGCCTCGCGCGCGACCGCTGGCGTTCTGCTATGTTTGTTGATTCATGCCTGTCGCGAACAAATCGGAAATCAAAGGCGTGCTTTTTGACTGGGACGGGACGCTGCTGAACTCGTTCGAGGCGGATTCGTCTGCGTACCTGGCGATGTTTCGCGAAATGGGCGTGGCGTGGGGCCTGGAAGAGCTGGCGGAGCACTATTCGCCGAATTGGTATGACGTTTATCGAGCGGCCGGGTTGGCGGAACGGCACTGGGATGCCGCGGACAACGCCTGGCGGAAACATTATTCGAGATTTCGTCCGAAGCTGATTGGCGGGGCGCGCGGGGTTTTGACGTCGGTTGGAAAGCGCTATCAACTGGGATTGGTGACCAGCGGCGATCGTGATCGCGTGTTGAGACAGCTGCGCGAATTCAAATTGACGCGATCTTTTCGCGCGCGCGTGTGTAGCGGGGATACGGAGCACAAGAAGCCGCATCCGGGACCGCTGAATTTCGCGCTCGAATGCATTGGGCTGAAGGCGGAGCACTGCGTTTATGTGGGCGATTCGCCGGAAGATGTGCAGATGGCGAAGAGCGCGAAGGTGCGCGCGATTGGGGTGCTGGGGCCGTTTCCGACGGAGAAGCGCTTGCGAGAGGCGAAGCCGGACATGCTGCTTGGTTCGCTGCTGGAGTTGCCGGCGGCGCTGAAAGAATTGGCGGCAGGTTTATAATGGCTTAAGCGGAGTCTGTTCGCGCGATGGATCAATCGAAGAGAGGGTCCTCGACTGCGCGGACCGACTCATTCGCGGAGCGAATGAGGGGAAAAAGCGTCGGCCCGCTGCGCTCGGAATGACACTTTGCGAGCCAGCGGACACTGTGTGCCATTGGCAAATAACTGTGGCGTGCTATGGGGTGGCGGCAGTGGGCGGGGGAGTCGCCGTTGGCGGTGCGGGGGGCGGGGGAGGAGCCGCGGGTGGAGCGGTGGCCGGGGATGAATCGGATTTGGCGGGGGCGGGGGCGGCTGCGGGTTGTGCGGGTTTGAAGTCTGTCCACTTCACCACCAGGCGCATGGGGATGTCGCCTTCTTTGGTGTGCAGGGTGTCGTCGGCACGCTGATAGGTGGGGAACCAATATTTTCCGTCCACATTTTCGCGATAGGTTTCGAAAAGCGAAAATGGGAGCTGCGCGATTCCGCGAGTGTCGCCCTGGTCAGTGACCCACTTTCCGTACGTCTTCACCACTTCCAGATACTTCATGTCTACCCAGAGGACGCCGTCGAAATACGCGGTGGAGCGTTCCACAACTTTCGGCCTGGCTTGAAAAATGTAGCATTCGACTTCATCAATCTGCTCGGTGCCGAGATATTTCAGGTCGTATTTGGAAACCTGTGCGCTGGTGATGGGGAAGGCGGGAATTTTTTCGAGGGCTTCGATATCTTCTGGCGCGAGATAAATTCCCTGCAACGTGGATTGCGGCTTTTCGATGGCTTTGGCGGCAACTCGGCCGTCGGCTAGTTTGGTGTAATCAGTGACGCGGAGAAATTCTCCCACCGTGGTGCCGTCGGGGCCGAATTCCTGGATGCGCACACTCTTACGGAAACCGTAGTGGGGCCGCGATTTAAAATACTCGTCTTCTTTCTGGGAAAAGCGGCGAATTATTTCTGCTGGCGCGAGGGAGGGCGGCGCGGGGGGCTCAGGTTCGGCGCTGACGCGGCTTACGTGATGCTCCGCGGGAGCCTCCATCGGGCCCTGCGGAGTTTCCTGGGCGCGCAGCGGCGAGCCATAGGTGACGGCCAATACGGATAACGCACCGATGAACACGAGCTTCGCTAATTTCATAATTAGATGAGATGCACGGCGGGCGGCCCAGGCCGCTTATGCTGCTGAGTGAGTTTACCGCAGTGGGTGCAGTGGCGCATTCACCGGCTGGATTTTTGGCGCGAGGCGGGAGTCTGCTACAATTTTGCGGTTCGTGGACGAGCCGAAACAAGCCAGGAAGTTTTTGATCTCGGGCAGCGTGCAGGGCGTTGGGTTTCGATACTTCACACAGCGCGCAGCGGCCAAGATAAAGGTCGGGGGATACGTCAAGAACCTCGGCGACGGTCGCGTGGAAGTGTTTGCGATGGGCACGGCGCAGCAATTGGGCGCGCTGCATCGCGAGCTGAAACGGGGGCCGCGATTTTCCAGCGTCACGGAAGTGCGTGAGGAGAGCGCCTCGAGCGATCCGCAATACGAACATGTGTTTGTCATCGGCGACAGCGATTAGCCGGCGCTTCAGTTTTGCCAATTGAAAATGCGCGCAGCTGCCCAGGAGCCGTGGAAATGAACGAGCTGAAAAAGTTCATACGGGAAGTGCCGGATTATCCCAAGCCGGGGATTCTTTTTTACGATTTGACGACGCTGCTGAAGGATAAAGGCGGCTTTCATATGTTGATTGACCGGCTTTGCGAGCATTACCAGGGGCACACCATTGATATCGTCGCGGGGATCGAGGCGCGCGGGTTTATTTTTGCTCCGGCGCTGGCGTATCGCTTGAACGCGGGATTTGTGCCGGTGCGCAAACCGAAGAAGTTGCCGGCGAAGTGCGCGAGCATTTCTTATGCACTGGAATATGGGACGGATACGCTGGAGATTCATGAAGACGCCATAAAGCCCGGGGAGCGCGTGATTATTTGCGATGATTTGCTGGCTACTGGTGGGACGGCGGCGGCTACTGCAAAGCTGGTGACGCAGTTGGGCGGGAGAGTGGAAGGATTGGCGTTTGCGGTGGAGTTGACATTTTTGGATGGACGGACGAAGTTGCCGGGGTTGGATGTTTTTTCTTTGATTCAATATGACAAGTAGCAGAGAAGTTCTTTGTAGCAATCGGGATGTTGCAACATTACTAGGCTTTTGGGCTTGTGGTTAGCTGCTTCCTGGTTCCACGTTACGAGCAAAACTAAATTGAAGCAGGTTCCTCACCCGCCTGGAGAAAGCGGCGGGTTCGGAATGACATGTGTCGTTTTTTGGTGAGTTGATAGTGGTCTGAGTTCGTTGTGGTTTTTTTTGGTGGTGGTTGTGTTTTTTTTGGCGTTGATTGTCGTTTCTTGGGTTATTTGGGTTTGGGGTGGCGTTGGCGGAGGGCTTCGAAGAGGACTACGCCTGCGGCGACTGAAACGTTTAGAGATTTGACCGGGCCGGTGGTGGGGAGCGAGACTACGAAGTCGCAGCGTTTGCGGGTTAGTTCGTGCAAGCCCTGGCCTTCTCCGCCGAGGACGATTCCCACGGATGAGGTGTAGTCCACCTGGGTGTAATTTTTTTCCGCGGTTTCGTCGAGACCCACGAGCCAGAAGCCGGCTTCTTTTAATTCTTCCATCGCGCGTGCCAGATTGGTGACGCGGGCAATGGGCAGATGCGCTAGAGCTCCGGCGGAGGCGCGCGCGACGGTGTCGGTGAGGCCTACGGCGCGGCGTTCGGGAATGACGACGCCGTGTGCGCCTGCGGCCAGCGCGGTGCGAACGATGGCTCCCAAGTTGTGCGGGTCTTCTACGCCGTCGAGCAACACGATCAGACCGTGGCCGCCGCCTCCGGCATTGGCGCGTTGCACGACCTCATCCAGCGAACTGGCGGCGCGGGCAGCCACGATTGCGACTACTCCCTGATGATCTTTGGAGTTTGCCAGGCGATCAATCTGGCTGCGGTCCTCGAAGCGGACCGGGATGCCGTTGGCGCGCGCGAGCTGCACAATTTCTTCGGTGCGGGTGTCTTGCCGGCCGCGGGCGATGACGATGCGATCAATGGCGCTGCCGGCTTGCAGGGCTTCGCGCACGGCGTTGATTCCAGTCAGACGATCGGTGAGCGGGCTCATGCGAGGACACAGTGT
>JBBRPU010000154.1:0-7663 GCA_038227545.1 Candidatus Acidiferrales bacterium | reverse complement strand
CAAAACCTGAGGGATGGGGCACCTATACTAATTACTACACGCGGGTTCCGCTGCTCGTACAAGATTCACCCTATTGGGTATGGCGGTGACTGTAGGTACCGTCATTTAGCTCGATTTGGGGCGGGTGCGGAGGAAAGATGTTTTTGGATAAGAGATTTCTGGAAAGCAAGACTGGAAAAGCAATTTATGTTGGAACGGTGACCGCAGTTTTGACGGCTGTTGGAAGCTGGGCGGTGCTGGCGCATCAGGACAGTCCGACGACGTCCAAAAAAGAGCAGGGCAGCGTAAGCGAACCGCGGGAAAGCGGCAAAGGATCACTGAAGAACGGAGTGGCTACGGATTCTCGCTTCGCTCGCGGCGCAGCGCAGGGCGGCATGGCGGAAGTGAAGCTGGGGCAATTGGCGCAGGAAAAAGGTAAGAATGACGCGGTGAAAAGTTTTGGGAAGCGGATGGTGGAGGACCATTCGAAGGCGGGCGACAAATTGAAGGAAGCGGCCTCGAAAGAGAAGGTGGCGCTGCCAACGGATATTTCTGCCAAGGACCAAGCGATTTATGACCGGCTTGCAAAGCTGAGGGGCGCGGCGTTTGACCGCGCGTATGCCAAGGATATGGTGCAGGATCACCAGACCGATGTAGCGGAATTCCAGAAAGAAGGCAGCAGCGGCAAGAGTGAAGCGCTGAAGAGCTTCGCAGAGGAGACATTACCTACGTTGCAGGATCACCTGAAGGAAGCCAAGGAAATGATGAAGACGGTTAGCGGAACGACTGCGGGCAAGAGCGCAAAAGCGGCTACGAAATCGGCTACAAAACCGGGCCGGTAACCGAAAACAGTCGAGGTTCACAAAAGCCCGTCCTCCCATCCAGGACGGGCTTTTTTTGTTCAATGCGGAACTGCTGATGTTAGTGATGGTTAGCGAAGCGGAGCAATTCTTGCGGCGGACTGGTTCACGGAATTGGGAGCATCACCGCGCGGCGTCATGGAAACGACGATGTATTCGCGCTCTTTGGAGTCCAGTTCGGGGACGCGCAGCAGCAATTTATCTTTGTTGAGGCGGTATTGGGCGGTCTCGCCGACGGGAAGCAGCGCCGGATGCTTTTCGTCCCTGGGGCGGATGCGGAAAATCAGCCGATCGGTCTGCAGAATATATTCCTGGCAGAGAACTTCCTGGGTCTTCTGATGCTGCCCGTCGGTACCGAGAATTTCTCCCGCAACGGTCTTGCTGCCTTTTTCGGCGAACCCGCAGGACGCGGAATCCATCTGCAGCAATACTCCGCTTTGATAGGCGGGCTTATCTTTGGCGTAACCGGCATAGGTGGTCATCAACATAAGACAGGGAACTAGAATGCGTTTCATTGATTCAATTCTCCTTGGCGGAACACGGCCGCCTTCATTAATTATCTCAGGAGGGAAGCGACCAAATTTTGAGTGACGCGGTGGAGTCACCGGTCGTTCGGGCAGGTGTGCGTGAAGGCGAAGTACAGTTAGCAGAAAGTTAAGATGATCGAGCGAAGGACAATGCGGCGGGCGTTGAAAAACTAATTTCGAGGAACGGAGCGAATTAGTTTGCCGGGATCCATGCCAGTCCATCCACGCCAGGGGTAAGGACGACGGGGTCAAGCAGTTGCCACGCGGGGACATCCACCACGGCGACTTTGCCGGAGTCCAGGCAGGAAACAAAAGCGGTGCGGCCATCCGGGGTGACGAGGATTTCTGAAGGCGTGCCCGGGAGGTCGAGCGATTTCGTGACTTTCAGCGTGGCGAGGTCTATCGCGACAAGGAGATGTTTTTTAGCGATGAGCGCCAGAAGCCACTTGCCGTCCGGTGTCGGAGCGGAGGCATACGCCACGCCGGGCAGATCAACCCAATTCGAGACTTTGTAGGCGGCGCTGTTGTTGTCGCTGACGTCTATTACCGCCAGTCTTGGTGAGTCCTGATCGTGAGTGAAAAGGCGTTTGCCGTCGGGCGAGATTGAAATGCGCTGAATGGTTTTCGCTACGGGGATAACAGAAAGCAGGCGGCGACCGGGGATATCCAGAACGCTGATATTTCCTGCGCCGACGTTGGAAGTGAAGGCGCGCCGTTGATCGGGGGAAAACACGAACATGTGCGATTGGGGCTGGCTGGTGGGAATTTCGCCGGCCACTTTTTGCGTCGTGCGATCAACGATCAGCAGCGCGTTGGCTAGTTCGCCGGTGACGTAGAGCAGGCCTCCTGATCCAAATTCGGCGCGATGCGGGCGAAGGGGCTTGCCGAGGTCTATGGAACTGGAAACCAGGCGCTTGCCGACGTCAATTACATCCACGGAGGCGCCATCGGTGCCGGGTTTGCCAACGCCGGAATTTCCGTAGATGGGGACGTACAGAAAGCGGCCGTCTGGAGAAACGGTGACTTCGTGTCCGTTGACGCCGACGGGAATGTTTGCAAACCTGCGCCGCAAGGCGATTTCCACGAGCGAGACATTGTGTTCGAGCTGATTGACGACGACGAGGGTGCCTTTGGCGCCTTGGTCCACGGAGCTTTCAGAAAGTGATCCGGCAAAAAGGAGCAGCGAAATTAAAGCAGCCAGACTGAGTGCAGTGTTCATTATGATCCTCGAGGAAAGCTGTTTTTGAATTCAAGGTCGATCAACAGGTAATGGCGCCGAGCATCTGAAAAAGCTACCGGCTGCGATGAAACTCCACATAATCTCGTCCCGCATGTAGGCGGTACGTCCCGCTGGCAGAAGCGGCGAGGACTTGCATCGGGACCGGCCGTTTCAATTCCGTGTCGTGTTGCGAAGAAACTTGAAATACGTCGTGTCCGCCCAAGTCCATGACTACGAAATTTCCGCCGCTAATAAATCCAACGCCATAGGCTCCCGGCGGCAACGTCTTACCTGCAAACTCGAGGGGCACTTCGGAAAGCAGATATGCCTGGTACTTTTCGCGGATGCCCGATGAATATCCGGAGCTGTCAACCAGTGCCGCCAACAAGTAAGCGCCATCGGCAAAATGCACGCCTCCGGAATTGCGCAGCTGAGTCGGCGCGGTTTGTCCACGGAAGAAAACGGTTTCCGGGACGAGCCGGCTGTTGATATCAGCGGCTTTGAGAACAACCTCTTTGCCTGGCGCCTCGTCAGCAATTGCGAAGGGAGCTTTATGCGATGCTGTTAAAAAAGCGACAGCCGCACATACGGCGAGTAACAACGCGATCTTGAGCATGGCACTCCTTTTAAGGATTGGATCGTACAACATTTTCCGCGTTCGAGCGTGTGCGTCCGTATCTGGGTCGTATTGACCGTGCTGTGCGCCACAAAGTAGGATGGCGCAGTTTCATTTTTGATTTGCGCAATTTCCGAAGGACGAGAGGCCCTGTGTACTGCTCAAAATGTGGAAACCTGGTGGCGGACGGGGTTGCGTTTTGCCCGGCTTGCGGGCAGCCAGCGCTTAGTACGGCGAGTGCTCCCGTGACCGTGGGAATTCCTGCCGGCGGGAGCCCAGTGGTGGCGTTGCCGGCCGGGAATTATCCGCCGGTCGCGCCGCAAGTTGCCGCACCTGTCGGGTATGGACAACCGGCAGTGCAATTCGCAGGATTCTGGCTGCGAGTGGTGGCCTACCTGATAGACGGCGTGGTGATGGGGCTGGCGTTCATGGCGCTGTTCATTCCTTTCGCGATGATGACCGGCCTGACCGCGGCGCTGGGCTCGATTCATCCGGGCGGAGATCCCAAGGATATGGGCGCGCTGCTCAGCGGTACGATTGTTCTTGGCGTGTTGAGCATAATTTCGTTGGCGATTGTGGGCGGATGGCTGTACCACGCGAAAATGGAAAGTTCTTCGTGGCAGGCCACGCTGGGAAAAAAGGCTTTGAATTTGCGCGTGACGGACATGGCCGGTGCGCGGGTGACCTTTGGACGCGCGAGTGGACGACACTTCGCGAAACTGATCACTGGACTGATTCCGCTGGGAGTGGGATTTGCGATGGCGGGATTTACGGAACGGCGGCAAACGCTGCATGACATGCTGGCAGGCTGCCTGGTATTGCGCGACGGCTAGGTGGCGGGGCGTTGCGGTCCATTTGCGGGCCATGCACGTTACTGCTTCGCAGCGCAGGAAACTGTGCAGATTCCAAACAAAAAATGCGACGGGAAGGTGCTCTGGTGGCTAGCCCTTGGCGGCGGCGCGGGTGCGGATTAGTTTATGTGCCGTGGTGCGGAGGGTTTCCGGGACGTTTTTGTTGGTGCTTAATTTTTTAAGATCCAGGGCATTCAAAGTGGGCAACATGTGCAGAGTGACGTCGAGGGGCGTCTTGGAATTGTTCATGAGGTTGCGGATAACGGTGTAGTTTTTTCGAAACACGCGATTGTTGGCGATGAGGCGAAGAATTTCGTCGGTGAGACTGGCCATGGAGGCGAAGGCTTCCACTTCCTGATCGGTGAGGCGCGGCGACTGCAGCACGGCGCGCTGCACCACTTTATTGGAATCGCGGATGAGGGTGCGGCGCGCTTCGGAGCCCCCTTTGATAGCGTATTGCACGCGCTCGGACACTTTCATCTTGGAGAGGCGCTGCAGTAGCGTTTGGCGACGATCGTTATCCGGTTCTACGTCCAGTAGCGCTTCCAACAAGGCTTTCTCGTCCAAGGGCATTTCCGGAGCGAGCAGCTCTTGCAACACGCGCTTGTTGTCAGCAGTGGCGGAAGATGACTTCAGAAGCGCCTCCGCCAGTTGAGAGGAATCCGCAATGCGATCGAGTGAATCCATGAGTGCCTGCACGCTCATGGCGGAGAGATTAGGCACGTGCGGGGTAATAAATTTCGAAGGACAATTTTTGTTTTGCACCAGCGCCTCGGCCACCGGAGCCTTCCCTACCAGGTGATTGGCGGCATATTCAAAGAGAGCGGGGAGGGCTTCGCTGCGCTTCAAGGCCTCCACAAAAGCGTCCACCGGTTGAGACTGCAAGGCTTCTTTGGCATGTTGGGCGACGACTTCATCGGAGTCGGTGGAAAGTACCACCAGGATTTCAGCGCGGTCGGCGGGAGACAGAGTTCCCGCGCCGGAGCACACCGCGAGTTTGCGCTCGCGGCTACTTTGTTCGTGGAGAATTTCAGGGCCGAGATGTTCCATCGGGTGCGGGCGTTAAATCTTTATACCCAAGCACTATTGTATCCGAGGTCCCCGAGGAGTTTCCAAGCGCGGCGCGGGTGGTGATGGGGCGGCCGTTCAATTCCAGGTGGATGGCCGCGCCATCGGCGGCGTTGATCTGAAATTGCTTGGCGGCGGAAAAATGGTGGGTGTCTCCCGGGAGCATGTCGCCGTCGAGTTGGACGAGGTCGTCGGCAATGATGCGGACGCGGGAAGGCAAAGTGGTGGTTACCGTTAGTTCGAGTTTGTCGGGACTGGTGGCTGGACTTACCGTGCCGGGGGAGCCTGCGGTTTTGTTGCTTGACGGATGTGCGAGGCGGTAAGCTGCGTAGCGGTGCCACAGATTGCGACCGCCATAGAAAATACCTACGGCCAAAAAAAGCAACGCGACGAGAGCAAGCGCGGGAATCCATTTGGGCGCGGCCGGCAATTGATTCTGATAGGGCGCGGGTGCGGACATGGTTTGATCGCCGCGCGCGAGGTCGAACTCGGAGAGAAAATCTTCCTCGTTCAGGCCCAAAAAGCGGGCGATGGAGCGCACGAAGCCACGGCTGAATACGCCGCCGGGGAGTTTGTCCCACTGCTCGTTTTCCAGGGCTTCGAGAAACGGCTGGCTGATGCGGGTGCCCCGAGTGACTTCAGCCAGGGACACTTCGCGCAGTTCGCGCTCGCGCTTCATTCGTTCGCCGAAATTTCCTTTAGCCATTTTCAGGAGCCTGCACTCAATACGATAGCAAAGTCGCGGCGACGCGGCGCGGCACACGGGAGAGGTTGAACAGTATTATGGCAGAGCGTTGCGCTTACAACGAGGTGGAAAGAATCTAGCGTGGTTGGACTTCCACCGGTTCCGGGAGATGCACGGTTTGCGTCATCAGCGGGCCTACGGTCAGGTTTTGGCCGTGCTGGATGTAACGGTTGAGGACTTCAGGTTGATTCCAGGCGAAGCCCCAGGCGTCTTCCACTGCGACGAGAGTGTAGGCGCCGGGAATGACGCCGCGCACGACGAAGCTGCCGTCGGAATCGCTCTGGTCGCGGCGGAACATGTCCCGGTGTGCCTGGGGGTTTTTGGGGATCAGGGCGACCATCACGCCGGAGGCTGCTTTGTTGCCGTGCTTCACAAAACCTTCCACGGATACCACTCCGGCGGTCACGTATATGGTGACCTCCTGCGAGGATCCGGACGTCACCATGAATTCGCCAGGCGAAATTTCGACTCCCGCGGAGACGGCGCGCGTGACGGAGTAGCGTTTGTCGTTCGAGAAGGCCAGGATATTGTATTTGCCGGCTCGTGCGTTTTCGAGCGCCACATGGCCGGAGGGCTCCACCGGTTGGAATCCTAATACTTGCCCGTGAGAATCCTCCATGCCGACGTACAGTTCCTTTGGAAGTTGCGCCTGGAGCGGCATCTGCACTGTAAATTTTACTGATGCTGCCGGCTGGGACTGAGAGCCGTCGATTTCCTGTCCATCCCTGGTCAAGTTCATTTCCGTAGCTTCCTGCATCTGACCGGTTCCGGGATCCTGCATGTGCACCGCGTACCTTCCCGCGGGCACCCCGGTTAATTCGAAAACTCCCGGACTAATCTGCTGCATGCCGTCCGCTCCAAAGAATTCGACGTTGTCGAAAACGCGTTTCTCAAACGCAGGCGGAGCGGCGCCACGCTGGGGATCCTGGGGCACGCGGACAATCAGGTGCAGGACGGGGACGGGATTCAAATGAATATCCACTTGCGAGTGGTCGCCGGCGTGGGCATTGATCGCGGTGGCGCTCTGGGAGTCAGTGGCTCCGTTGTAGTAGGTGGTGGGGTAAGCGACCTCCAAGGCCGACGGTACTCGGCGCTGAGAATTATTTCCGGCCGGCAAGGAAGAAAAGCCGTGTACTGCGTACCAGGGTTTGGCGGTCACGGAAACGAAGTAGTCGCCCGGGGCCAAAGCGGCGAACTCGTAGTAGCCCTGGTCATCGGTTACATCGGAATTGAAGGACATAATGCGCTTCAAGCCGGCGGCGCGATTTTCCACGAACAGCGCAACGTTCGCTCCACGAACTCCTTCGCCCGTTTCGTCCAGGACTTTCCCGCTGAGGGTGGCCAGCGGAGCCAGTTTCATAAGCAGGTTTTCGGAATCGAGCGCGGGGCCGGTCACGATGGCGGTAGAGAATCGTTCGTGCTGCTGGTAAAGGGCGCGAAGGAAGCCGCGGCGCGCTGCTAACAGAGAAAATTTGCCGTGCGGGAGTTCGGTGAACGCGAAATGGCCATTTTCGGTAGTAATCACGGACCAGCGAGTGGCTTGATTGCTGGTGTCTATCAGGGTGACGCGGGTTCGATCCAGTGGAGAACCCGTTAATTCATTGATGACCGTGCCGGAAATCGTGAAGGTGGATTGTGAATCGGCAGCCGCGGACTGCGCGGGGGCGCTTTGTAGGTCCCCTGCAACGGATAAAAGGAACGTTGCCATTGCGAAGCACAGTGTGGCGCTGCGAATCATGGGAGTGCGCTGCATGATATTCATTCCGTAGCGCTGATCAGTTCCAGGCTGAGATGCAAT
>JBBRPU010000153.1:0-7665 GCA_038227545.1 Candidatus Acidiferrales bacterium | reverse complement strand
GAAAACCAACTGCTCCGGGAGATTGACCAGCAAATAACGCTTCCATAGTTTTACCAGCAGCACGCCGCGCTTGGTGGTGTGATAAATGTTCCAGGATTGCGGAGCTTCGTCGTTGTAGCGCACGATGGCGAACGAGACGGATTTCCACTCCTCGGACTTGGAGGCTTCGGGAGCTTGGGCCTGGGCCTGCAACCGGCTGGCGGTTGTTGTGGGGAGTGTCGCCAGCAGCATTGCGCTGAGCGCGAAAGCCAACCGCCACACTAGCTCACCTGTACTTCGTGGAATGATTTGTCGAGCAGTTCGATGGCATCGTCCACATCGCGTTTGGTGGTATTCAACATGGGCGCGAGGCGAAGGGTGTTGCCGTACAGGCCGCCTTTGCCGATGAGCAGACCGTTGTGGCGCGCGCGCTCCATGACCTGATTGGTTTCCAGCGGCGCGGGTTCTTTGGTCTTGCGATCTTTCACCAGTTCCAGCGCCTGCATCAAGCCCATGCCACGCACATCGCCGATGAGCGCGTACTTGGATTGCAGTTCTTCCAGCTTGCCGCGGAAGTAGGCGCCCACGGTGTGGGCGTTGCCGCGCAAATCTTCCTCCTCGATCAGCTCAATGGTGGCGCGGGCGGCGACGCTGGTGACCGGATTGCCGCCGAAGGTGGCGATGTTGCTGCCCTGATAGCCGCGGGCAATCTCCGGGGTCGTTACGGTCAGGCCGATGGGCACACCGTTGCCCATGCCTTTTGCGCTGGTGATGATGTCGGGAGTGACTTCCCAGTGCTCGATGCCAAACCAGTTTTTGCCGGTGCGGCCCCAGCCGGTTTGCACTTCGTCGGAGATGAAAAGTGCGCCGTATTTTTTCACGATGCTAAAAACAATCTTGAAATATTCCGGCGGCGCGGTGATAAATCCCCCTACGCCCTGGATCGGTTCGGCAATGAATGCGGCGATGTTGCCGCTGGTGCCGGTTTGAATCAGATTTTCCACGTCGCCGGCGCAGGCTACGCCGCAATCCGGATAGGTCAGGTGCAGCGGGCAGCGGTAGCAGTAAGGATTGATGGCGTGCGAGATGCCTACGCTTACGACACCTGCGCGGCGATAGGGGGCGTGCGCGGTGACGGCCTTGGTGAGCGCTGAACCGCCGGAATATGCGTGCCGCAGCGCGACTACGTCGTAGCTGCCGGTGGACATGCGCGCCAAAAGGATAGCGGCTTCGTTGGCTTCGGTGCCGGAGCTGGTAAAAAAACTTTGCTGCAGGTTGCCAGGAGTGATCTGCGAAATTTTTTCCGCCAGCGCCACGATATGTTCGTTGGGATACAGCGTGGAAGTATGCTGGAGGCGATTCACCTGCGCGTTGATCTTCGTGGTGATCTTGGGATTGCAGTGGCCGACCGAGACGGTGAGGATGCCGCCGAAAAAATCCAGGTACTTGTTGCCGTCGAGATCCCAGAGGTGCTGCATTTCGCCGCGATCAGCGACCAGCGGCTGCTCAAAATAATTGGTGACCGAGGGCCAGAGAAATTTTCTGTGCCGCGCGACAATATCTTCACTGCGCGATTTAGCCGCGCCAGGGGCCGGCGGTGTTGGAGTTACGGGAGTGGTCACGAAGCATTTCCTCTCAAGCTCGGTAGGATGCCGAAGAGTGTATGACGAGGGGGTAGATGCGGCAAGCGGGGATGAAGGATTGTTCGGTTGGGTGACGGTATTTAGTTGGCGAGCAGCAGGTTCCTCACCCGCCTGGAAAAGGCGGCGGGTTCGGAATGACATCGTGTCATTGGCCGTGGGTAGGGCGTTTTTTTAATAAATTTGAATGACAATTGTTCAGGAAATTACGCTACTAGCAGGCGCCGCGATCCAGCTCGGCGAGTTTTTGTTTGGCCAGGTCGTTGCCTTTGCGAGCTGCAGCGGCGAACAGCCGGCGAGCCTGCGAACAATTTTTGGTCACCCCGCGACCGGAGAAATACATCATTCCCAATTCGAGTTGCGCGGAGACATCGCCCTTGGCTACCTGGTCCCACAAGGCGCGCACGGTCTTGGGCGTAGGCGTAGCTAGCGGAATTTCCTTTGGAGCAGCGTACGCTTGCGTGGGAGCTGTTGTCGGCGCAGGCTCATCCTTTGGCTTGGCGTCAACAGGGGCAACTCCGGGAGTTACTGTGTTGGCGGGCTCCGAAGCGGTGGTTGGCTCGACCATTTGTTCGCCAAGCCAGATAAATGCACCGGCGGCCTCGCGGCGAAACGCGAAGAGCAAGGCCAACAACATTACGATCAGCCCGGTGCCCACGATCGCGGAAGAGGTGCGAATCCTGCGCGGCAGCAACGCGGTGCTGCGAACGCGGACGTTTACTTCTTCCAGCACGGTTTCGGAGCGGCGCCGCAATTCGATTACGTGCGCGTGCAGGATTTCCTGAATCTGAAGCTGAAAGCGGTCGAGCGCCTGCTGCTGCGCGCGTTCCAGTAGCGCAGGATATTGATCCAGGACTTTCGCGGAAGCGGCGGCGGAGGAGACGGAAGACTCCAGGTTCTTCATTTGCGCCTGGACGGCTTCACGAATAGGAAATAATTGGCGTTCGGAGTCGCGCAGCACGCGGGCAGCGGAATCACGAAATTCCGCGAGGAGCCGTTCTTCTTCGTGCTGAAAATGCCGTAGCAAAGATTGCGCGTGCTCGTTGAGGGAGGAGCCGGCGCGGGCCTCGAGCGCGGCAACGTCGCCGCCAGCAGGAGACGCGGCTGGCGCATGTTGCCGTTTGCGCTCGGTAATGACAGGCGGCGCCAACTCTTCGGCCGCGAGCTGTTCTTCCGCTACGTCATCGGGCTCGGCGGATGCGGAATCGAAAGAGTCCAGCTTGAATGCCGTAGCCGCGGCAAAATCATTAGCCGGCGAAGGACGCGGGCCGCTGGGCTTACGTTCCGCTCCGAGCGCTGGCGGAAGCGCGGCAACCCACTGCGTATCTATGGGGTTTTGGTTGCTGATATTTTCAGGAACAGAGGACTCTTCGTCTTCCGGCTCCGCCAACGGCACCGGATTCGTCGGGATGTTGTGCGAGGGCACCAGGGATAAAGAGCGGCCGCCTTTGGAAGGCGCTGCTTTGCCGAGGGCTTCCCGCCGGCGCGCAGCGAGCGAGCGGCTCAGGGATTCAGCAGAAGCGGATTCCAGCTCCGGCGTCGCGGAAGTTTTGACTGACGTGTTAGCCTGGTCCGAAGAATTTGCAAGCCATTTGCGCATCTCGGCGCGAAATTCATCGGATACGTCGGTAAATTGTAAACCCGCAACGCGTCCCTCTTTGTCCGCCCATTCCAGCCGGCCGCGGCCTTCCAGGCGGCGCTGGTCTGCCAGATTAAACGCGAACTTCACTTCTTCTTTGGGGCGAACGCGCTTCACGGCGCGGAATCCGAAGCCATGCTCGGAGAAATTCAAAACCATTCCGCCGTTGCCGGGCTCCACTTCTACATACAGAAGGTGATCGAAGCGTTTGCGAGGAGATTGCCGGCGTTCGAGGTTGTAAGCCATACGTAGTTAGCGACCAATGCATCTAGTCGACCGGCCGCATTTCGTGCGACCGTACCCGTCACACGGCAGCGGCGCGGGCTTTGGGTGCGGTGCGGCCCATTATGCTGTCATCTGGATGACTGGTGGCACTATTCTGAACCACTGCTTCCTCAATGACAACATTTACTTCGCCCCCCATAAGTATAGCGATGCCAGTGATATAGAAGGAAAGCAGGAGGATGATCACGGCACCCAGGGAGCCGTACGTCGCGCTGTAGCTATTAAAGTAGTGGAGATATACGCGCAGCCCGACCGAGGCCAGGAGCCAAAGTAACAGGCCGACGACGGCGCCGGGCGTAATCCAATGCCACGCGGGTTTCTTGAGATTTGGGGCAAAATAATAAACCAGCGCCAGGCTGGCGAGGACGCAAGCAGCAGCGATGGGCCAATGAGCAATTTTCCAAACGATGGAAAAAGATCCAGTCAAGACATTTTGCGCTTCGCCAAATAGAGCGACGGCTGCAGCGAAGACCAGAAGCGTGGCCACTCCAAGGGTGAGCAGGGTCGCGGTAACGCGCTGCCTCAAGAAGGAACGTTCTTCTGCGACACCGTGCTCAGCGTTCAGCGTGTCCATAATCGCGAGCATCCCGGCGGACGCGGACCAGAGGGAGACGATCAAGCCGAAAGATAATTTGCCGATGCCGCTGGCGCGGGTCACTTCGTTCATGGTTTTTTGGATCAAGTCGGATGCGGCGGCGGGCAAGACTTGGCTCAGGAACTGGGACATTCCGTGTCGAATGGGTTCAGCCGCGCCTGGAAAAACGCCGAGGGTGGAGATCAGGAAAATCAGCATCGGAAACAGCGCCAGGAAAAAATAGTAGGCCAGCTGAGCGGACCGGCCAAAAATATCGTCGGCGTTGGCCTTCTTCCAGGTGCGCTTCGCAATCATCGCCCAGCTGACATCTCGAGGCTTGGTTATACCGGACATAATTACCCCAGTCGTATTCGGGAACGTGATGAGTTGATGCTATGAATATACTGTTACGCTGGCCCGGCGGGCCATAGGGTGCATGCCTTATTCCTCGCTGAAACATGTGTAGCCATACCTATGCCCGCTGCAGAGCGGAGCGGCCTGCGTTGCGGCGCTGCGTTGCGTTGACAGAAAAATTGCCCGGGGCGTATAGTCGAGCCACCAGTCGAGCGGCATCAAATAGAACATTCGCGTGGTTTCCACACCCCTTCGCTGCGGGCTCGTGATGAGATGGGCAGGGATGCCCTGGTGATGCCGAACGCTCCTTGGACAAGGCGTGTACTCAGCTTTCTGGCGGTGGTGGCCTTGCCGGGCTTCGCTGGCTTGCTGCGCGCACAGAATCCCGCTGACCAAGCGGCGCCACCTCCCGCCGCAGCCCCTGACCCCGATACCAAGGTATGGAAAGCGGACCCGGATGCTGCGCGGAAGGATTCGGAGCAAGAAAACAATAATTCCGAGCTCTCCAGCCAGGACCGTCCAGCGACTTTTAAAGTTCGCGTGAATGAAGTGCTGGTGCGGGTGGTGGTGCGCGATCAAAAGGGCCAGGTGGTTTCGAATTTGCGCAAGGAAGATTTTCAACTCTCCGACAATCGCAAGCCACAAACCATCTCATCGTTCAGCGCCGAGACTCCGGAAAGCCTGGCGCTGAAGCCGGATGCCACGGTGACCAGCAGCGGGGACGCGCCGGCGGATTCCGATGCGGAAGCCAAGGCCGCGCTGGCGAAGAAAATGCCGCAGCGGTTTGTCGCGGTGCTCTTCGACGACGCGCATTTATCCTTGGAAGACGCGACCTTTGTGCGCGATGCCGGTACGCGTCTGTTCGGGGCGTTGGCGCCTTCCGATCGCGTAGGCATTTTCACGTCGTCGGGACAATTCACGCAGCCGTTTACCGCGGACCGCGACCTGTTGCATAAAGCGCTGCTGGGAATTGTGCCGCGGTCGGTCACCGGGGGGGCTGGATTTCACGATTGCCCGGATGTCAGCTACTACCAGGCGGACCTGATCGAAAACAAACACGACCCGCAAGCGCTGGACGTGGCTACGGAAGACGCCGTGCAGTGCGCATTCAACGGCGATGAGACCAAGAGCGCCATGGCGAAGCCCATGGCGGAGGGCGGCGCGAGGAGGGCCCTGGCGCGCGGTGACCAGGAGACCGAATACGCCTACCGTCACGTGGAAGAGATGATGCGCAAGCTAGCGGTCATGCCCGGCCAGCGCATTATGGTTTTCGTTTCGCCCGGATTTATTCCCAGCACCTTGTGGTCGGAAACCTCGGACCTGGTGGACCGCGCTAATCATGCCGCGATCGTCATCAACACGATTGATGCGCGAGGACTTTACGCACCCGATCTGCTCGGGGACATCGGTGATCCGTCCCACGATTCACCAAGAACTTCGGGTTTGAAAGTAAGCTATCGCGTGGCCGCGCAGCACGCCCAGGATCAGGTACTGGAAGAGTTCGCGTTCGGTACTGGCGGAACTTTTTTTCACAACCGCAACGACGTGGACGAGGGACTGCGGTTGGCGGTGGCTGCTCCTCCGCTCTCGTACCTGCTGGGTTTCTCACCGCAGAATCTCAAAGTGGATGGGCGCTTCCATCAGTTGAAGGTTACGCTGAGCAACAAGCAGAAATATACCGTGCAGGCGCGCAACGGCTACTACGCGCCGAAAACGGTAGCCGATCCGGCGGAATCGGCGAAGCAGGAAATCCGCGAAGCGATTTTTTCGCAGGAAGAAATGCACGACGTGCCTGTGGATCTGCAGACCCAGTTTTTCAAGAAGGACGCGAACTCGGCGCGACTCTCGGTGCTTTCGCATTTAGATTTGAAAGGCATTCACTTCCGGAAGGCCGAAGGCCGCAATCACGACAACTTGACGATCGCCACCGCGATCTTCGATGAAAACGGGAATTTTGTAACCGGCGGCGAAAAACTAGTGCAGATGAAGCTGCTGGAGACTACCTACACCCGCTTGAGCCGCTCGGGCATAACGTTGAAGTCGAGCTACGACGTGAAGCCGGGCAGCTACCTGGTGCGGTTGGTAGTGCGGGATTCCGAAGGGTCACAGATGGCGGCGCGCAATGGCGCCGTGATAATTCCGAACTAGAAGATCAGTTAGGAGCGCACATGAATACGAACCAGGGCATGAAAGATATCTACGCGGCATTGAAAATTGAATTGGCAATCTTGCCAGTATTGCTGACTTTGTTGGCGATGCCGGGCCATTTGCGAGCGCAGACGCAGGATCCTCCCGCTCCGCCGACGGCGTCCGCGCCGCAGGACCCAGCTCCGCAAGCGGCGCCCCAGTCCTCGGCGGAGCCGTCGAGCAACGTGGTCATCAAAAAAGAATCGCGGCTGGTGCTGGTGGACGCGGTGGTGACTGACAAAAAGGGCAATTACATAAAAGATCTTACGCAGAATGATTTCAAGGTTTACGAGGACAACAAGGAACAAACCGTTTCCAGTTTTTCCATGGGCGCTGATGCGGCCACGCAGGCCAACGGCCAAAAACGCTACCTGATTTTGTTTTTCGATAATTCCACGATGCAGGCGCCCGATCAGATTCAGGCGCGCGCGGCAGCCAATAAATTTATTGAAGCCAACGCCAACGGCGATCACCTGATGGCGGTGGTGGATTTCGGTGGCGCGCTGCGCATCGTGCAGAATTTCACTTCCAACGCCGCTTTGTTGCGCACCGCGGTGTCTGGCGTGAAGCATTCCTCCGTGGATCCCAACGCGAATGTGGCGGATACGCAGCCAGTCACCGTAGCTTCGTCGAGCCTTTCGTCGTTGAACAATGCGGAAGCGGATTTTGGCGCGCGCAGTATGCTGCTGGCGGTACGCAGCCTGGCTAAGAACTTGCGCGGCATGCCCGGACGAAAGATGGTGGTGCTGTTTTCCGGTGGCTTTGCGCTAACCCCCGAGAATGAATCCGAATTGACGGCCACGATTGACGCCTGCAACAAATCGAACATGGCGATCTATACGTTGGACGCCCGGGGCTTGGTGGCCGGCGCGCCGGGCGGCAGCGCTCGCGTAGCGCCTGCTGCCAGGCGAGAAAATTTGTACGCGGCCCATCAGAGTGCAGCTTCCATCTCCGGGCAGCCGCGACTCTTGCTGGCCTCGTTTTCCAGCGCGGCGCCCGACCCGCAG
>JBBRPU010000152.1:0-7678 GCA_038227545.1 Candidatus Acidiferrales bacterium | reverse complement strand
ACCATGCGAGTTCAAGACTCAGTTTTGCAGGCGATCGGAAATACGCCGGTGGTGCGGCTGCAGAAGGTGGTGACGCCGTCGATGGGCGAGGTGCTGGTGAAGCTGGAGTACTACAATCCCACCGGCTCGTACAAAGATCGCATGGCGCTGGCGATGATTGAGGGGGCGGAGGCGCGCGGAGAGCTGCGGCCCGGAATGCGCGTGGTGGAGTGGACGGGCGGGAGCACGGGATCGTCGCTGGCGATGGTGTGTGCGATCAAGGGCTACCGGTTCACGCCGATTTCTTCGGACGGATTTTCGGACGAGAAGCTACGGACGATGCGTCTTTTCGGCGCTGACCTGGAAATTTTTCCAGCGGAAGGCGGCAAGTTGGTGCCGGAGCTTTATCAGAGGATGAAAAGACGCGCGGAAGAATTGGCAAAAGAGCCGGGGACGTTCTACACGAATCAATTCAACAATATAGACGCGCTGCGCGGGTACATGGGAATCGGGAAGGAGCTTGCGGAGCAAGCGGGCACCGGCCTAGCGGCGTTTTGCGGAGGAGTGGGCACAGGGGGAATGCTCATAGGCGTGTCGCGCGCGATGAAGGAGGCGGGATGCACGGCGCGCATTGTGGGGTTGGAGCCGGCGTCTTCGGCGGTATTGACCACCGGGAAAGGTGGGGCGCATCGCGTCGAGGGCATTGCCGCGGGCTTCCGGCCGCCACACTTGAAAGACGGCGAATACGATGAAGTTCGCACGGTGGAAGAAGGTGCGGCTCGCGAAATGGCGCGACGTCTGGCTAAGGAGGAGGGAATTTTTGCCGGGACGTCCTCGGGATTGAACGTGGCTGCGGCGTTGCAGCTGGCGCAGGAACTGGGACCGGGCAGCACCGTTGCGACGGTGGCTGTGGATACCGGCTTCAAATATCTGGCAGGGGATTTGTACCGGGAGTAGCGCGTGGCTTCCGGTCGTGGCTCAGATTTCAACTAATGGGCAACGGGAGGAGCGCTGGCCGAGTCGCGACGGCGAAGAGTTTTTAATGCATAAGTAAACAATTGACTTTATGTGGAGTAGGCATCCATAGTACGAGCCCTGGAAGCCAAATGAAAGGGGCAGACGCCGTGAAACCCACTGACTTAACTCCTCATTACCTGAACTTATTTGAAAGCGCAGCATTGAAGCCCGCAATCGACCTAACGGGACTAGGCAGCATGAAATTGGGAAAGTCTCCAGCGGGAGTGGCGACGACGCCAAAATTTGAGTCAGCGGTGTATGGTGCAGGTGGCGTGATCAAGAAACCGGGAGGAATGGTGCTGACGGCCAAACATCCCAATAACCAAGATAACGTGGCATCGAGACTCGTTTACGCGCTGTCTTCGACGCAATTCAAGTCCGCGAAACGCATGGTGGCCGAGGTAGTTTTTGATCATCCGGACGCGGTTTTGAATACCGGGAAGCCTGCGCTGGACCAGTGGGCGGTAGCGCTGAACTTCAAGACGGGCAATCACAACGATGGATCCACCGACGTGAGGGTGGGGCCGACCTGCCAATTTCTGAACGGCGGCGATGTCCGCCTGGGCATGGTGGTGCATCGCATCGATCCACTGGAAAGCCACACGTATAAGCACTACCGGACTCAGAAGGCTACGTTTCGCTTCAGCCTCTATGTGGAGCGAACGAATGCGACATCGGTGGCAGGCGGGGCCCTAGACATTGATGGAGTTACGGATTCATCGGACTTGAGTAATTTGCCACCGAATCTTTCCGGAATCACCAGCGCTAACGCGTTTACCGCGGTGGGTATCGCCATTGTCACTCCTGGAGTGAATGACCCATTGAAAGTACCGACCGTCAGCGCGAGACTGCGGAGCTTCGCGCTATGGATTTATCCGTGAGAGTTCCGATGGCTGACAAACTGGGGAACGGACCCAGGCTATAAGGCGAGCCTGGGGCAGCCGGCTGAGGAGGAGGGAATTTTTGCGGAAACGTCCTCGGGATTGATTGAGAAAGCAGGTTCCTCACCGCCTGGAGAAAGTGGCGGATTCGGAATGACATGCTTCAGTTTATTTGCTGGCGCTTATTTGCTGACAAATAGATGGGCGCTCGCTTCGGTCAATAATTACGCGGATTCGGGCTCTTCGATCAGGGATTCCTGGCGGACGACCACTACTATGCCGGAGTCGGTGACGTGAAAGCGGCGCTTGTCGGTTTCGGTGTCGTAGCCGATTTCGGTGCGCTCGGGGAGGCTGACGTGGCGGTCAATGATGGCGCGGCGGATGCGGGAGTGGCGGCCGACGTTCACGTGATTATAGATGATGGACTCGGAGACTTCGGAATAGCTGTTGACGCGGACGTCGGCGCCGAGGATGGACTTCATCACGCGGCCCCCGGAAATGATGGAGCCGCCAGCCACGATGGAATCGAGCGCGACGCCCATGCGCTCGGGATCGGCGAAAACAAATTTGGCGGGCGGGTATTGGTGGATCCAGGTGCGCAGCGGCCAGGAAGTGTCGTACAGGTTGAAGACGGGCGACACGCTGACGAGATCCATGTTGGCTTCGTAGTAGGCGTCGAGGGTGCCGACGTCGCGCCAGTACAACGCGTCTTTGCGATTTTCGTCCACGAAGTTGTAGGCGAAGACGCGATGCTTGGAAATGATGCGGGGCAAAATGTCTTTGCCGAAGTCGTGATGGGATTTGGGATCTTCCGAATCGGCCAGCAAAATCGGAATCATCAGATGGGTGTTGAAAATGTAGATGCCCATGGAAGCGTTGCAATTCCCGGGATGATGCGGGGATTGTTTGGGGGCCGCGGGTTTTTCTTCGAAGCCGACGATGCGCCAGTCTTTATCGGTTTCGATGACGCCGAATTGCAGGGCCGCTTCTTCCACGGGGATTTGCAGCGTGGCGACGGTGACGTCCGCGCCGGAATCCACATGCTGTTTGAGCATGCGGCTGTAATCCATTTTGTAAATGTGATCGCCGGATAAAATGAAAACGTATTTGGAGCGCTCGCTGCCGATGGAATAAATGTTCTGGTACACGGCGTCGGCGGTGCCCTGATACCACTGCTGGGAGACGCGCATCTGCGGCGGCAGCACTTCGATGTATTCGCCGAGTCCCGCGAGCGGCGACCAGCCGGCGCGAATGTGGCGATTGAGGCTGAGGGCTTTGTACTGGGTAAGCACAAAAACGCGGCGCAGATTTGAGTTGATGCAATTGGAGAGGGTGATGTCAATGATGCGGTACATGCCGCCGAAGGGGACGGCGGGTTTGGCGCGATCGCGGGTCAACGGCCACAAGCGTTCGCCTTGACCGCCAGCGAGAAGGACTCCGATGGCGTCGCGCATATCGGACATGGACTGACCCCCGGGGATGTGTTTACGAGCGGCTAATTCTAACAGTATCTGCGAAGGGGAGTGCAAGTGGTGGTGGGCGTTGGAGGTTTGCAGGGGAAGCGAAAGCAGGTTCCTCACCCGCCTGGAGAAGGCGGCGGGTTCGGAATGACATGGTCGGTTTTGGTTGGGTGTTATTAGGTTAAGGTGATGAAGATTACTGGTGCATTACGGCGGTACTGAATGATTACGGAAGGGAGTTGCGATGGCGCTACCTGACGAGGTCAGAAAGATTCCTTGACTTTAGTGGCTCCAATTGATTAGAAGATGCCAACGGCATCGTGAGACAATAATCACCAGACGGCGCGGTTACGGGGCGCCGCTAGAAACCAATCCTAACCGGATTGGGGGTGACTCTAAATTGGCAGAAGTAATTATCCAGGAGAGTGAATCTCTGGAAAATGCACTGCGCCGCTTCAAGCGCAAGGTGCAGCAGGAAGACATCATCAAGGAAATAAAGAAGCACAGCTTCTACATGAAGCCCGGCGAGAAGCGCCGGACCAAAGAAGCGCTTTCGCGGAAGCGACTGCGTAAGAAGCAGCGCCGGGAAGCGGATTAATTTCCGCTTTGCGGCCATGCTCGGCGCGGCACTTCCGAGAATCAGGCCCCAGTCAGGCAAGTGAGTTGGGTTTTTTCGGCTTCAAGTTCGCAGGCCCTTGGGATCCGCGCCCGGCGTCCCCGGATATCGGCATACCTCGGTGGGAATTTCCACGAAGTCAGGCCTCGCAACGGAAGTTGGCCCATCCCCTCGCCTCACTCGGGCACAGGGGAGCGCCTCATGGAATATCACGATCGGGTCCTGAAGTGTTCGGAGTGCAGCGCCGAGTTTGTATTTACCGCCGGCGAACAGATGTTTTTCGCCGACAAAGGCTTCAAGAACGAACCCAAGCGCTGTAAGGGGTGCAAAGCGAGACGTGCGGAAGGCGGTGGTCACGCCAACGGCGGCGGCTTGCAGATGCGCTCAGAAACAAAAACCAACTGCTCGCAGTGCGGCAAAGAAACTACCGTGCCGTTCCGGCCGACCCAGGGGCGCCCGGTCTTTTGCCGGGAATGCTTTCAGCAGCGGCGGTCCATGGGCGCAGCGTAGTTTTCGTTGGACAGCGGCTAACGGTCACTACTGATTCAGAAGGGGACAGCGAGCGATGCTGTCCCCATTCGTTTTCCCTCCGAGCTATATCTCCCGCCAGGTCGCGCGTAATTCGATATTCAGGTCCTAGCGGCCTCCATTTTGAATTCCCCATCGTTCCGATGTAGTTTTAAGGATCAGAAGCGTATGATACGCGTCTCGCAGCAACGCGTTACGGTGTAGCGAATCGCAGCGTCCAGAAGGCCACAACATGGCGCACCGTTTTACCATCGGGGTCGAAGAAGAATTCCAGATTATTGATCCGGCGACGTGCGAGTTGCGTTCGCACGTGATGCAGCTGGTGTCCGCGGCTTCGCCCAGCATCGTGGAGCAGGTGAAGCACGAGATGCACCAGTCCATCGTGGAGACGGGCACGAACATCTGCGACAGCGTGCACGAGCTGCGCATCGAGATGCATCGCACGCGCGGGGAACTGGTGGCCGCGGCGGAGCGCTCCGGCTTACAGGTGGCCGCGGCAGGCACGCATCCTTTTTCCAGCTGGATTGATCAGGTCATCTCACCCGGCGAACGCTATCAAAATATTATTGAAGAGCTGCAACAGCTGGCACGGTCGCTGCTGATTTTTGGCATGCACGTGCACGTGGCCATGCCCGACAAACAAACGACGATAGATATGATGAACATGGTGCGCTATTTTCTGCCGCACCTGCTGGCGCTTTCCACCAGCTCGCCGTTCTGGATGGGGCGCGATACCGGCCTGAAGTCCTTTCGCACCACGGTTTTTCGGCGCTTCCCGCGCACGGGAGTGCCGGAGCAGTTCGAATCGTGGAGCGCGTACGAAAATTTCGTGAACCTGCTGGTGAAACTGAACTGTATTGATACCGGCAAGAAAATCTGGTGGGATGTGCGGCCACATCCAACGTTTGGCACGCTGGAATTTCGGATGTGCGACGTGACTACCAAGGTGGAAGAGGCGGTGGCGATTGCGGCGCTGACGCAGGCGATTGTCGTGAAACTGCACCGGTTGTATACCGGGAACATGAGCTTCCGGCTGTATCGCCGCGCGTTAATTGAGGAAAATAAATGGCGCGCGGCGCGTTACGGAATCGAAGGCAAGCTCATAGATTTCGGGAAAGAAACCGAAGTACCCATGCGCGAGCTGATTCCGGAGTTGCTGGAATTTGTGGACGACGTGGTGGATGAATTGGGCAGCCGCAGCGCGGTGGAATACGTGCACACCATCATGAGTGAAGGCACCAGCGCGGAACGGCAACTGCGCGTGTACCGGGAAACGGGAGATTTGAAGGCGGTGGTGCGGCATCTGGTGAACGAAACGCGGGGTGGAGTTACGCAGCCGAAGACTTCCGCGCAAGCGATCAACTAGGCGGCGGGCTTGCGTTTATGCGCGTTGTTCTCCGCATGAATGTGATTCCAGTTTGAGCCGCTAGAAACGACGATTCGGGAGATAGCAATGAAGAAGGTAGGCCTGTTGTGCGGGCGCGAATTCAGCTTCCCGCCGGCATTTATTGAACGCGTGAAGGCGCTGGGCGCGAAAGATGGCGTTACCGCGGAATTTGTGAAGCTGGGCGGCACCCGCATGGACGAGCCGGCGAAATACAGCGTGATCGTGGACCGCATCTCGCACGAGGTGGAGTATTACCGGGGCTACCTGAAGCACGCGGTGCTGCAAGGGAGCTACGTTATCAACAATCCCTTCTGGTGGACGGCGGACGACAAGTATTTTAACTATTCCATGGCCGCCAAGCTGGGCATCGCCATTCCCAAGACTGTGCTGTTGCCGCAAAAGGGCTATCCGAAGGATGTGGATATTAATGCGGAGTCGCTGCACAACCTGGAATTCCCGCTGGATTGGGACGCGCTGCTGGATTACGTGGGGCGGCCGGCGATTTTAAAGCCTTATTCGGGCGGCGGCTGGAAACACGTATATAAGGTACACACCAAGGAAGAGTTGTTCGCGGCCTACGACCAAACTGCGCCGTATTGCATGACGCTGCAGGAGTTCATCCACTTCGATAAATATGTGCGCTGTTTTACCTTTGGCAAGACGGATATTTTGCCGGTGCACTACGATCCTAAGGAAAGAAAATATCTGGTGGATCACAAATATCTGTCTGCGGAGCTGGGCGAGCGGGTGGTGCGGGATGCGCAGACCATCAACCAGGCGCTGGGCTATGAAATGAACACCATCGAGTTTGCGATTCAGGATGGCGTGCCGTACGCGATCGATTTTCTGAATGCCGCGCCGGATTTCGAACGCGACCGCATCACGGACTTTTATTTTGAGCAGGTGGTGGACAAGATGGCGCGGCTGGTGATTGACCGCGCGCTGACCGGAGAGGCTTCGAACTCGTGGCCGCGATGGGAATCCATGGTGACGAGTGGAGCGGGAGGCCAGGGCGCGGGGCCGGCCGGTTTCACGGGGGCGCCGAAAGCGAAGGCTCCGCAAGTTGCTTCCGCAGCCCAGGGTGCGTCGGGTCAGAGTGGAGCTGAAAGTCTTATTCAACAATCTGCGAGCGTTCCGGAGCGTCCTACCGGTCCTGCTGCCGCGAAGACTTCCAGACCGAAAATAAAATGAGCGCGGCTTCGCAACGGTCACAACAATCGCCTCACTCGCCGGATGGAACCGCGTCGGAGTTCTGGGATGGGTTATTGCGAAGTGCGCTCGGCAGTGAACTTTCGTTCGCCGATAATTTCCTAAAAGAGCTGCAGACGGAGAAATTAACTTTCGGCGGCCGGGTGCACTGCCCGTTTCTTCGCCCATTTTTTCTTTCCTCCGAGGATGAGAAGCGCGTGCGGCCGGTGGCCGAGACCATCGCGGAACTGGGCGAGCGCGTTACCGTGGCGGCGCTGGCGGACAAAAATTTCTTGGCGCAATTTCATTTGCGTCCAGAAGAAGAGCGGCTGGCTCGCTTGCCGGCGGGTTACGGACGGGTGAGCACTTCTTCGCGGCTGGATGCTTTTTTGCTGCCGGAATCGCTGAAGTTTGCGGAGTACAACGGGGAGTCGCCCGCGGGAGCAGGCTACTCGGAAACGCTGGGGGAAATTTTCAGCGAACTTCCGCTGATGGCACAATTTTCGCAGGGCTACGAGGTGCATGGCTATCCGTTGAGCGCGAAACTTTTGGACGCGCTGGTGATGAGCTATCTGGATTGGGGCGGCACGAGCAAGAGGCCGCAAATTGCGATTGTGGATTT
>JBBRPU010000151.1:0-7682 GCA_038227545.1 Candidatus Acidiferrales bacterium | reverse complement strand
GTGATTCGAAATCACCAGCACCGGCCCGCGCAGGGAAGCCAGGTTTTCGCGGCCGACAACGCGCGGATGGGCCAACAGAATTGTGGCCGGCCAAACCAGCAGGTAGTAAATCGCCAGGCGCAGCGCCTGGATCGGCCAGCTCTGCGTCCAGCGCGGATAACTATATTCGCCCCGTTTCGCTGCGGGCCGCTTCAACAATGTCTGAATGTCGGCGACCGTCTGGGCCTTCGCGAAAGAAGTTTCGTCGTCCAGTTCCAGGTGAAATTTCTCTTCGAGCGCGCTCATCAATTCAACGCGATCGAGAGAAGTCAAATTTAGATCGGCTTCCAAGGTGGCTCGTTCTCCACGCTGGTGAGTGAAGCGGCGAACCAGATGTTCGAGGCCCTCGCTCGCATGCGAATTGCTGAATAAATTCTTCGCATCGGTTTGCGCCGCGCCGTCACCGGAAATAAATTCGTGCACCCGAGCGGAAATCTCCGCAAGCCGCGGCTTCCCGGTGGATGTTCTGGGAAAATCCGCTTCGTTCCAGATCATCCATTTGCGAATCCGCTGATATTCAGCCAGGCTTGCATTTGCACTGGATACTGCTGCCTCTGCCGCGCTTTCTGTTTGACCATCCGCCAGCAGCAATGCGGCAAACGGTCGCGCGTTTCCGTCGCGAGTTACCGGGACAACCACGCAATCACGAACGACCGACTGTTTCCGCAGTGCGCCTTCCAGATCCTCCGGATAAATATTCAGGCCCGCGGGCGTAACCATCACGTTTTTCTTGCGCCCGCGAAAATGAAGATTGCCTGCCGAATCCAGCTCGCCAATGTCGCCGGTGTGCAGCCAATCGTTCGATTCGCCGCGCTGCACTTCGCCCGCTTTCCAGTAGCCGGCGGAAACATTTTCTCCGCGCACCAGAATTTCCCCATCCTCCGCCAGCCTGAAGTCGCGGCCCGGCAAAATTTTGCCGATGGAGCCCTCGGCGGCCCGAAAGGGATGATTCAAGCTGATCAGCGAGGCCGTTTCCGTCATGCCGTATCCTTGCACCACCGCGAACCCCGCGCGTTTGAAAAATTCCTCATCGCGAGCGGCCAACGCCGCACCACCAGAGATGAACGCCCAGAATTTCCAGCCGAGGCGGCGGTGAATTCTCCGAAATATCCACGCACGGCGCAGGAATTTTTTGCCTTCGGCGGCTTTCCAGGTGCGCGCTAGCGAGCTGCCACCAACGCGCGCTTCCATTTCGCGCTCTATCGCGCTGCGCAGTGATTCGAGCATGCGCGGCACGGCAATCAGTGCAACGGCTCGTTCTTTTTTTATGGACCGAATGATTTCGCTGGAGCTCGCGGAGTGCTCGAAGACGATGCCCGCTCCCAGCAGGGGCGGTACGAACAGCGCCATGAACTGCCCGAATACGTGGCTCAGCGGCACCATCGTCACGAAGCGCAAGGGGTGAAACCAGCGCTCGTACTTGGAATAGGCGGCGATGCCCGTTTCCAGCGGTCCCAGGTTCGCCAGGAAATTGCCGTGCGTGAGCACAACTCCCCGCGGCTCTGAAGTGGTGCCCGATGTAAACAAAATCTCCGCGACGTGACTCCGCGTCAGGGGAACATCGGAAAGCGCGTCGTAGTACTGAACCCCCACCGGATTTGCAGCACGTAATTCCGGTCCCACGGATTCATCGGGCACACCGTTGAAATCAACTATTGAAACGGCGGGATCGAAAATCTCAACCGTCGACAACGTTCTGTCCGCGGTCGTGAAAACTAGCTTGATAGCGGCGTCGCGGGCTACGCGAGACACAAAATCCACGCTCGCCCCATCGTCCATGGGCACCGCCACTACTCCGCGCAACAGGCATCCCCAGAATGCCGCCACCCACTCTGCGCTATTCGGCGCCCACAGCATGACCCGGTCGCCGGTGTTGACGCCGCGCTCTCTCAGAAAGATCGCGAAGTTTTTGGCCTCGGCGGCGAGCCTGCCGTAGGTCCAGGTCTCGCGGCGGTAGCCGCGTTTCTGGACGACCGCGATATCACTTCGAAAGCGCTCGAAGTCCCGAAACAACGAGAGGAGGTTTTCTCGAGGCATATCTCACCGGGCCACAGCCGGCTGCAACGATTGTACGCTTTGGACGGCCCCTGCCCGTACGGCGCGAGGTGCGATGCGATCAGGCTCCCGCGCGAAAAAATGCGCTTCAACTATCGAAACCTCTGGGCAGAAATCGCCTTATCTCGGGTACAATAGACAAGATGCGCGGCGGCGCGAAGCGCGCGATAAGTCCGACAGCTTTTAGTTTTGCAGGGTAAGCATAACGATGCCAGTACCGATCTCACAGATGTGGACGGTAGCAACCTACGTCCTCAAGCAGAAAGTCCTGGGACGCAAGCGCTATCCCTTCGTCCTGATGCTTGAACCTCTCTTTCGCTGCAACCTGGCCTGTGCGGGTTGCGGCAAGATCCAGTACCCGGCGCACATCCTGAAGAAGGAATTGTCCCCTGAAGAATGCTTCAAGGCCGTGGACGAGTGCGGCACGCCGATGGTCTCTATTCCCGGCGGCGAACCGCTGATGCATCCGCAAATAGACAAAATTGTCGAGGGCCTGGTAGCACGCAAGAAGTACATTTACCTCTGCACTAACGCGCTGTTGCTGAAAGAAAAACTCCATCTCTTCAAGCCCAGCAAATACCTGACCTTTTCCGTTCATGTGGACGGCCAGCGCGAGCATCACGACTTTTCCGTCTGCCGCGAAGGCGGTTACGACTTGGCCATTGAGGGCGTGCGAGAAGCCGTCAGGCAGGGCTTCCGCGTCACCACCAATACCACTCTTTTTGACGGCGCCGATCCCAACAGCGTGCGCGGATTTTTCGATGAGATGATGGAGCTGGGCGTCGAGGGCATGATGCTTTCGCCCGGATATTCCTACGATAAAGCCCCCGACCAGCGGCATTTCCTCGGACGTGCGCGCACCCGCCGGCTATTCCGCGCGATTTTGTCCAATCGCAAATCCACCTGGCAGTTCAATCAGTCGCCGATGTTTTTGGAATTTCTGATGGGCAAGCGTACCTATGCCTGCACTCCCTGGGGCATGCCCACCTACAATGTATTCGGCTGGCAGAAGCCTTGCTATTTGCTGCAGGACGGCTACGCCGACACGTTCCAGGAATTGCTGGAAACCACCGCGTGGCAGAATTACGGCACCGAATCCGGCAATCCCAAGTGCGCCAATTGCATGGTGCACAGCGGCTATGAAGCTTCCGCCGTGGATCACACCTTCAGCGGGCTGCGAGGTTTGTGGGCCACCGCGAAAGCCACGCTCTCCGGCAAATACGAAGACGCGGATGCTCTCGCGTTGCTGCATGAACCGACCAAACCGGTTCACGCCTACAACCCGCTGGTGCAGATTGACGCCGGCAAAGGTGAACTGACGGAGACGCGAGCTTGAATTCTGGCCCTGGCGAATCCGAAGCTGGAACCGTGAACGCCGCTCAGCCAGCATCTTCAACACTGAATCAAAATCCTGACAACCTGGAAGTCGCGCCCGGCACAGTACATGAAGGAATCGAAGGTTGGGTGCCCGAGCTGGCCAGCGAAGATGACGTTCGCTTCGCGCTCGAGAAAGCCTTCGACTACCGCGGTGACGTAACCGTGACGACCAAAGCGGGTGCCAAAATCGAGGGATACATCTTCGATCGCATTGCCGGGCCTTCGCTTTCAAGCAGCTTCGTCCGTATTCTGCCCAAAGATTCGAGTCCCCGAGCGAAAGTCTGCTATGCCGATATATCGGCACTGGCCTTCACGGGCCGGGATACCGCTGCCGGAAAAAGCTTCGAGGCCTGGACCCGTAAGTACTGGGAAAAGAAGGCCGCAGGCGAAGGCCACCTGAACCTGCAACCTGAGGCCCTGGATTAGCTCGTCCCATCCCAAGTCCTCCATAACCATATACTTTTCAATAGCTTAAAGAGGCTACCCACGGCCTGATGTCAGCTAGCTGCTCTGGACAATTCACTGTTTTCGTAGTAATATACTCTGGCAATCGCATTACGCCTCGACCGGGGAAATCGACGGGTCAGAGGTAAGAATCTTCAGCCTACCTGGTTCAGAGTCCGAACCAAGCCATTCAAGCGCCTGGGAGGGTAATGTGCAATCGATGCAAGAAGGTCAGACCATCAAGCATGAAGTTTACGGCCTCGGAATCGTCACTGCTTCCGACATGGAACGAACCTCGGTTGATTTCGACGATCATGGACCGAAGCTGTTTGTTACCAGCATAATGACCGCAGAATTGATCGGTGAAGCGCCCGCAACGCCCCCCAAGACCAAGCGCCGCCGCAAAGCATCCACCGCAGCGAAGGCCGCGAAGAAAGCCGCAGCGGCCGCAGCAGCAGCAACCGCTTAAATCCGTTGGTTAAATTGATTTCTGACAGCGCCTCGCGAGAGGCGCTGTTTTTTATTTTAGACCGCCAAGAATGGCCAGTGAACTGGCGATTCAGCGGGTTATTTGTGTGCGGATTCGGTTTGTTCGAAAGCGTGATACGAAGAGCGCACCAGGGGACCAGCTTCCACATGCTTGAACCCCATGCCTTCGCCCAGAATTTTGAATTCGGCAAACTCCTCAGGATGCACGTAGCGAACCACCGGAAGATGTTCCCGCGTGGGCTGCAGGTATTGCCCCAACGTCAGAATATTCGTGCCCTGATTGGCCAGGTCCTGCATGGTGGCCAGCACTTCATCTTTTTCCTCGCCCAGTCCCAGCATCAACCCGGTCTTGGTGGGCACTTCGGGATGCGCGGTCTTGGCGCGTTTCAGCAATTCCAGCGAGCGTTCGTACAGCGCGCCTTTGCGCACCTGGCGATACAGCCGCGGAACGGTTTCGGTGTTGTGATTTAGCACGTCGGGTCGGGTGGTCAGCACCACATTCAGCGCGTCCCAGTTACCTCGAAAATCGGGTATCAACACTTCCACTTTGCAGCCCGGCACGCGACGGCGAATTTCTTGAATGGTCCGCGCGAATATTTGCGCGCCTCCATCCGGTTGATCATCGCGGTTGACAGAAGTAACCACCGCATAGCGCAAGCCCATTTTTGCCACCGCTTCGGCTACTCGCTCCGGCTCGTTCTCGTCCGGCGGCCCGGCGGGTTTGCCGGAGGGCACCGCGCAAAATCCGCAAGCCCGGGTGCAAATATCCCCGAGGATCATAAACGTCGCCGTACCGTGTTCCCAGCACTCGCCCATGTTGGGGCAGCGGGCGCTTTCGCACACGGTGTGCAGATCGAGCGTGCGCATGATGCGCTTCAGATCCTGGTACCGCTCTCCGCCGAAAAATTTAACTCGCAGCCATTCCGGGCGCGGGTGCGTCGAGGGTGTAAACGCCAGCGGCGCGACGCTCGAGTTGGACAAAATGTTAAAAGGTGCGGCCATGGAGGATCCAGCATCTATTTTACGCGCCAGCACACCAAAGCGCCAAATGCCATGTCGGGTTTACTAGCTGAAGAATTAAGTTACAGCGGCTGCCGGGAAGAACGCACGAAATCACGCAAGGTGGTTACGTTGGGCCCGTACGCGCCGATGCGCCCGGCATCTACAGGCAATCCGAGGCTTTCGGCCAGATCCAGATCCAGGCCGGCATCGTCCAGCTCCGAAAGACTGAATCCTGCCGCAGGCAACACGCGGTTCACCCCGGTCGGATAAATCGGCCTTGGAGGACGGTGACGCTGCCAGGGACGGCGCGCCAGCTCGTAAAACTGTTTCCAATCTCGTTTGTGCCAGGTAGTCATTGCTTCATCGCCAGCGCTGCGTACTGCTTAAAAATCTGTACCACCGATGTTATCTACGGCTCGCTGCCATCTTTGGATGCCGGCTCCACTCTTAAGGTTCACTCCCTTTCGGGATTCGTTTCCGGGGCTGTAATACCTTCTACCACCGGAGTTAGAGATATACTTCACAATCCTGTAAACGCAAGGCTGTTTCTTCCTACACTGTTTCAAACACGACATTAGCCTTTTTGTTTCAGCCAACTTTGCGGTGTGTCATCTGTGCGTGCCTGGAGCTCTGTACACCGATCCTGGATGGACTGTCGAGAAAGTGAAAAGTTTCAAGCAGAGAAGAAGATTCCGAGCAACCGCGCCGCATGGGGAACCGAATTATTGGGTTCGAAACTGCCAGAGTATCCGCGTTTACCAGCGATTGCCGCGGTCGCCACGATCTCCGCCGCCACGATCTCCACCACGCCCACCGCCGCCACCTCGTCCACCACCACCGCCGCCGTGACCTCCGCGGCCGCCGCCATACCCCCCGCCACCACCGCCCCCGCCGGGTCGCCCGCCACCCGCGCCGCCTCCACGCTCTGCCTGTGGGCGTGCTTCATTCACCACTAAATTGCGTCCACCAAAATTTTGGCCATTGAGGGAATTGATCGCGCGTTCCGCATCTTCATCATTGTTCACTTCTACAAACGCGAATCCGCGCGATTGTCCCGTAAAGCGATCGCGAATCAGATTCACTGCGGAGGGAGTGACGCCAACCTGGGCAAACCATTCGTTCAACTGCTCCTCCGTCGCGGAAAACGGAAGATTGCCGATATAAAGTTTCTTCACCTGCGCACTCCTTCTTTCCGGAACCCCACTGCGAGTTGCGGAGCGCACTGAAGGAACAGCTGGCGAGTTCGGGCAGTCGTAAGGGCCGAGCCACCGCGGACGCAGACCGTGACTTCAGCGGTCAGTGGAATCCTCTCGAAAAGTTGTCTGTTTTGCAACCGCAAATGATTCGACACCATAGTGCATGCCCCCCCGTAGGGCCGCGCAGTGCGCCTCACTCACGCGTCTGTCGCACAGCCTACGTTCGGTGGCTGACCCTATGTTCGGTAGCTGGCATTGATGCGCACATATTCAGCCGTGAAATCGCAAGTCCAGTAGCGCGCCACCGCGCTACCCGCGTGCATGTTCACAATGATTGGGACGCGCTTGGCGAGCAGCCGGTTACTTGCGGCACGCTCGTTGAAGCCCAGCGGCTTGCCTCGGCGCAGCACCGCGATGCCCGCCATGTCAATGTCCACCAAGGCCGGATTGAAATTTATCCCCGAGCGTCCGGCGGCGGCAAAAATGCGGCCCCAGTTGGGATCACCTCCGGCGAAAGCAGTCTTCACCAGCGGCGATGTGGCAATCGTTTCGGCGATGCGGCGCGCGGCGTGTTCACTCTTGGCCCCGCGCACTTCAATCTCAATGACGCGTTGAGCACCTTCGCCGTCGGCAACGATTTGCAGCGCCAGCGAATGGCAAACTTCTTCGAGTGCCGCGGTAAAAGATTTATGCGCGGCGGATCCCGCCTTGATGGCAGGTGTACCCACCGAGCCGTTGGCCAAAACCAGCAGCGTGTCGTTGGTCGAAGTGTCGCCATCAATGGAAATGGCGTTGAAGGTTCGCGAGGTAACCTCCCGCAGTGTTTTTTGCAACAAACCGGGAGCAATCGCCGCGTCGGTGATCACAAACGCCAGCATGGTGGCCATGTTGGGATGAATCATCCCCGCGCCTTTTGCGCACCCCACAAAATGAATACGCTTGCCGCCCATCTTGAAAGATGATGACGCCGTTTTTGGGCGCGTATCGGTAGTGCAAATGGCCAGCGAGAGTTCCGCGAAAGAACGCGCCGACGGCCGGCGGTGCCGCGCGATCACCGGCAACGCGCGCAATATTTTTTCC
>JBBRPU010000150.1:0-7689 GCA_038227545.1 Candidatus Acidiferrales bacterium | reverse complement strand
TCCGCTAATACGCACGTCCATGTTGCTCTCGACACCTTCACGGCGAACCCGCAGGTGGATGGTGCCCCCGGGTTTCTGTTGACGGACCCATTCGTTCAGTCGCTTGGGTGGATCGCCGCCGTTCCACTTCACGATGAAGTCGCCGGCTTGCAGTCCGGCACCGGCGGCAGCGCCCGCGGCGTCCACATTGCTCACGGACAGCGCAGCGCCCGGACCGTGCGCGGCCTCAAAGCCCAGTGTTGGGCGCTTGTGCACCGCTTCGCGCAATTCCAGGCCAGCCAGTGCAAATATCGTTCGGTAAGGTAGCGGATCCGCGCCTGCAACGTAACGCTTGAAAAATTCCTCGAAGCTCACGCGCGTCAACTTTTCCGCCAGCAATTGAATGTCAACGCTGTCGCGATACGTTTTACCCGCGGCCGCGAAATCGCTGTTCATTGCGCGCAGCACGTCATCCAGGCTCTTGCCGTTGTCGCTGCGATCGCGAATCAAAATATCTAACAGCACTCCGAGTATTTGTCCTTTGGTGTAGTACGACACGCTGTGGTCAGGATTCTCGTACAGCGGATATTTTTCGAGCCACGCTTCCATGCTGGATTGCTCGACGCTCTGCCACAGCTTGGCGGGACGGGCCTCCAGTTCGGTGATCTGTTCTCCCAAGTCGTGGTAAAACTGCGGTCTGCTCCACAACCCGGTACGCTCCAGCGTATAAGACGCGTAGGTATTCGTTATGCCCTCCGCGAACCACAGCGCGCGCGTGTATTGCTCTCTGGAATAATCCACCGGATACAAGCTGGTGGGAATGATGCGCTTCACGTTCCACAAATGAAAAAATTCGTGCGCGGAAACGTTCTGGAGAGATTCGCCGGAGCCGACGAAAATGGCCGTGCCATCTGCGTGTTCCATGCCGCCGCCGGCGCCTGCCGCGCCCTTGCCGATATGGAAAATAAATGTGTAGCGCTGGTACGGTGCGGCAGTGTCCATCAGCTTGATTTCGTATTCACAGATACGCTTCAAATCATTCTCGATTTGTTTTTTCTTCCAGTTGTCTCCGTGGACGAGCACCCAGATTTCCGGTTTCACGCCGTCCAGTTGAAATTCCTCGTATTTCCCGGCTTCAATAGGTGCATCCGCGAGGCCGTCATAGTTGGGAAAATCGGAACCAAAAGTTCTATTGCGCCCCATTTGCTCCACCTGGCGAATCCCCGGTCCCGTCGCCTGCCAGGGTTCCGGAACATCCGGCATGTCCAGGTGTACCGGTTCGTCGCGCCGCTCCGGAAGGTACATTAAGATCATCGCTGGGTTGATGAATGCGTGTTCCCGATTGAGCTGCGCGGCGAACGGGCCGACCTCATCCCAATACGCGGCATAACGAACCTTCACGGTCCCGTGTGCTTTTATGAGCCACCTTTGTTTGTCAACCTTCTCGATAAAGGCCGGATTTTCCTCAACCGGGTCGATCCCCGACGCGGCGGAAAGCTGGTGGGCTTCAACGCGCTGGATGTGCGTGCTGAAATCACGAATCTGATACAGGGCATTCCAGGCCGGAATCTGCACCAGTACGTGATCCTCGACATTCGGGATTGTCATGGTGATGTGAAATAAGTGCTGCTCAGGGTGTGCAACAGAGATTTCGTATTTGATCGTGGCGCTAAGCGAAGAACAAAACGAAACTGCTACGAAGAGAAAAAGAACCGCCGGCAGTCTGAAGGGTCGCAAACAAAAAAGAATCACCTGCTGGTGGCCTCGGATGGCATGCGCACCCCGTCTCCAAGCTTCGTGATCAATTTCTCGCACAGGCCATCGAAACTTCCGTTGGACATAACCAGTAATAAATCTCCAGCCTCGGATTCGGCCGCCAGAGTATCCGCGATTTCCTGGCTGCCCCCAAACACGCGCGCGTCTTTTCCCAGCGATCGAACACTCTTCGCTACCGTTTCAGGATCGAGGCGATTGTCTTCGCCCAACTGCTGGGAGCGAAACACTCCGCCAAGAATCACGCGATCGGCCAGTGCCAACGCCTCCGGTAAAGTTTCCTGAAATATTTTTCTGCGCATGGAGTTGGACCGCGGCTCAAGGATGGCCCACACCCGCCGCCCCGGCCACCGGCCGCGTGCGGCCTCAATGGTGGCTCGCACCGCCGTGGGATGGTGCGCAAAATCGTCTACCAACAACACGCCGCCAAATTCCCCCTTTACGTCCATTCGACGCTTCACGCTGCGAAACGTCTTCAGCGCCGCGGCGATGGATTCCGCGGAAATTCCGCGGCCCTGCGCGACGATGATGGCAGCCAGCGCGTTCAAAACGTTGTGGCGGCCGGTAGCGGACAGCGCGAATTCGCCGAAAAGCTTGCCCCGATGGGTCACGCGGAATCGCACCATTTCATTGGTGGTGACAATATCGGCAGCGGTCCAGTCATTGCCTTCGCGAAATCCGTACGTTTCTACCTCGCACAGCGCCTTTTGCGCGGCGCGCCGCAGCGCCGGCCCGGAGTCTTTCGTGTCCCCCCAGATAATCGCACGACCGCGCCGCGGCACCAGATTGACCAGACGCCGAAAGGCCAGCTCGTAAGTCTCGAAATCGGGGTAAATGTCGGCGTGATCGTATTCCAGCGAAGTGATGATCAAGTCGTCTGGATGGTAATGGAAAAATTTTGGCCCGCGATCCCAGAAAGCGGTTTCGTACTCGTCGCCCTCCAGAATAAAATCGTCGCCGCCGCCGAGACCGTAACTCTTGCCAAAATTTTCCGCTACTCCGCCGACCAGGAAATTCGGCTTTTTTCCGGCCGTCTCAAAAGTCCATGCCAGCATCGCCGTAGTGGTGGTTTTCCCGTGGGTACCACTGACCACTATGGAATGCCGCCCAGGCAAAAATATTTCCTCGAGTATCTCCGGCATGGAGCGGTACGGGATCTTGCGGTCGAGAACTTCTTCGAGTTCAGGATTGCCTCGCGCAATAATGTTGCCCACAATGACCAGATCCGGCGCGAGCTGGAGATTTGCGGCGTCAAAGGAATGAAAAAATGAAATGCCCAAACTTTCCAGTAGCGTGGACGCCGGCGGGTAAACTCCCGAATCCGATCCAGTAACACGGAAACCGCTTTCACGCAGCATGCCTGCGAGCGGCGCCATCGCCGAGCCGCCGATTCCGATGATATGTACATGTTTTGCTTCGGTCATGCCATCACCGCAGGCTCGAGAATTTCCACCAGGCCCTCTCTCTTAGCTGTCATTCGCGCATTCACACCCAGCGGCAGGGTGAGCGCCGGACGCACGGTATGGCCGACTGGCGCGCCATACATTACCGGCACACCCAGAGGTGAAAGAATCCGCCGGCAAACATCGCGCACCGCCGGACTGCCCTTCACCGGCGACTCGCATTCGGGGAAATCGCCCAGCAAAATTCCCCGAACGCCCTTGAATTTTCCAGCCTGCATCAAATGCATCAGCGCGCGGTCTACTTGCCACGGTTTCATGCCGCGATCTTCCAGCACCAGAATCGCACCGTCAGTTTCCAATTCCCACGGCGTTCTGAGCGTCGTTTCCACAAGAGTCAAGCATCCGCCCAAGAGACGGCCCTCAGCTTCGCCAGGCGCCAGCGCTTCCCCATCCAGACCGAGCGTCCAACCGCCGTCCGTTTTCTGCAGCGCCGCCAGCAACGATTCCTGATCGTACCCATTCGCCGCGGCGGCACCCGCATCAAATCCCGCCGCCAGCATCGGACCGTGAAACGTCACCCAGCCATATCGCTGCCACATAAAGATGTGTAACGAAGTGAGGTCGCTGAATCCCAAGACAATTTTAGGATTCTCTGGCGACGAAATTTCCAAACTATCCAGAATGTAATTTGAGCCGTATCCGCCTCTTACTCCCACAATAGCGTCTATGTCTTGGCGTTCTAGCGCAGCGGCAAAATCTGCGCTACGACTGTCCGCCGTCCCCGCAAAATATCCGTCATTCGCAAACAGTGTGCGGTCGGCTGCGCGGAAACCAAGGCGTACCAGCTCCGCAATGCCGGAGTCGATTCGCGAGGGCTCAGCGGGGGACGCTGGAGCGAACGGCATGAACTGCCCGCCGGCCAAAAGCGCACGAGGCTTGCGCACCATGCCAGTTGCATGCGTGAATGCCGCGTTGCCTGCTACGGGGACGCTGCTGGACCGCGACATCATTCGTGCTGCCTCTCCACCGGAAGCATCTCGCAGGTCACACCCGGGCGCGTCATGGCGGTGAAGACTTTCTCCTGCTTGCGGTGGCTGATGTCAGCGTCAAACTGAATCAAGTTTTTTTGGCCGGACATGGACACCTGGAAATTATCCAGTGCAATACCTACGTCGGAGAAAATGCGATGCACGTCCGGCACCAGGTCCACGTTGCTTTCAGTCGATATGCGGAAAAGCATGTAACGCGGTTTAAGGTTGAACCAGTTTTCGACGTACACCAGTACGATCAGCGAGAACAACACCAGCAGGCATGCGAATCCTGAAGCCAGAAAAGATCCGGCGCCGGCGCCCATGCCCAGCGCCGCAACCACAAAAATCGTCGCCGCGGTGGTCAATCCGGTCACGCTGCCGCGCTCGCGCAGAATCACTCCGGCGCCTAAAAATCCGATGCCCTGCACAATGTTCGAAGCAATCCGGGTCGTGCTGGTGTCTCCCGTGGTGCGCGCGATCTCAACGGATAGTATGGTGAAAAACGCGGCACCCACGGAAACACAAATCCCGGTGCGCAAGCCCGCGGGCCTGCGATGCACACTTCGCTCTATACCGATCAGCGCGCCGAGTAGCGCGGCCCACAAGAGCCGCGCAATTATAGTGTTGAGAGGAAGCATGCTTTCCCTGTGTGCCCGCAGAACCCCAGAGAAGTTTACATTTTACAGCTTGAATTGCGTCAACTTCGCGAAGTGCCGTGCTCTGGCGTGTATCTCATTGCGCTTCAGGGAGCGCAATCGGTCCAACCCAAATTTCTCCACGGCGAAGCTGCCCAAGACGGACCCGTAAACCATGGCGCGCCTCAATGCCGCGTCACTTTTTGTGCCGACACTTGCGAGATAGCCCATAAAGCCTCCCGCAAAGCTGTCACCCGCACCGGTCGGGTCGTGAGGTTCTTCCAGAGGAAACGCCGGAACGCTGAACACCCCGCGTTTGTCCACCATCATGGCGCCGTATTCGCCGCGTTTTACTACCAGCGTGCTGGGACCCATTTTGAAAATATGCTTGGCGGCGCGCAACAGATTGTGTTCGCTCGATAACTGCCGCGTTTCGGAATCGTTGATCATTAGAATATCCACATGCTTCAACGTTTCGCGCAACTCGGAGTTGGTGCGCTCAATCCAGTAGTTCATGGTGTCCAGCGCGACAATCTTCGGCCGCTTGGTCACTTGCTGCAGCACATCGCGCTGCAGGTCGGGAGCGATGTTCGCCAGAAAAACATTTTTTGAGCGCCGATACTTTTCCGGCAGTTTGGGTTTGAAATCGGCGAAAACGTTAAGGTCGGTAACCAGGGTGGTGCGTTCGTTCAGATTTTCTGAATAGCGCCCCGACCAGAAAAATGTTTTGCCCGCGGCGCGCTCCAGTCCTTCCGTATCAATGGTGCGTCCGCGAAACACTTCGGCGTCTTTGGACGTGAAGTCGTCGCCGACAATGGCCACCAGATTTACGTGCGTGAAGTGGCTGGCGGCCACTGCAAAGTAGGTTGCCGCCCCACCCAGCGCGCGCTCCACCTTGCCGTAAGGACTTTCCAGACAGTCGAACGCCACGGAACCAACCACGAGTAAGGACACAGTTTTCTCCTAGAGATATCTTTCGATAATGGCTGCCAGGCGCCTTTTGGTCGCCGGAGGCACCAGCTTCATATCGGTAATCAGCGCGTGCTGCAGCGCTGTGCCGCATTTACAGGTACGATTTTCGGGCATCGCCCGGACTGCTTCACGCAAAACGCGCTGGGCATTTTCTGAATTCTGATGCAATGTGGCGATGATTTGCGCCCCGGTTACGGATTCATGCTCAGGATGCCAGCAGTCGTAATCGGTGATCATAGAAATGCTGCTGTAGCAAATCTCCGCCTCGCGCGCGAGCTTCGCTTCGGTCACATTGGTCATACCGATCACGTCGAAATTCCACTGCCGATGCATGTTCGCTTCCGCGAGCGTCGAAAATTGCGGGCCTTCCATGCAGATATACGTGCCGCGGCGATGTACTTTGACCGCGCAATGCACGCTCGCGTCAGCTAGAGCCGCGGAAACCTGTTCACACGTGGGGTGTGCGAAAGAAACATGCGCCACCAGTCCTTCGCCAAAAAAGGTGGACACGCGATGACGCGTGCGATCCACGAATTGATCTGGGACCAGGAATTCACCAGGCCGAAGCTCTTCCCGCAAAGAACCCACCGCGCTGACGGAAATAATTCGTTCCACGCCGAGCAATTTCATCGCGTAAATGTTGGCGCGATAATTGATTTCACCAGGCAGAAAGAGGTGACCGCGTCCGTGGCGCGCCAGAAACGCCACGCGCTTCCCTTCCAGCGTTCCCAGCACAAACGCCTCGGAAGGCTCCCCGAACGGCGTGTGCACCTTAATTTCACGAGGTCCCATCAAACCGGGCATGGAGTAAAGTCCGCTGCCCCCGATGATGCCGATGGTGGCTTGCGAGTCGTCCTTTAGCTTTCTCGAGTGCTCCGGCGCTTTACGTTTCTGCACTGCCATGCCATTCCCCCTGGATTATTTGCTCAAGTCCACCGGTTCAAATTCGATTTTGCCATTGTGCTCATGCAACGTGGCGACGGGAAAGTCCGGGTCATGGCCGAACGCCACAATCCATCCTTCGTTCACTATTTCAGTAATGCGCGCGCGCTTGGTCTCAAGCGTTTGTAGCGGATAGAGATCGTACCCGGGCATCCACGCCAGCGGCAGGTGATGACGCGTCGGCAGCATATCCGCGACAAAAATTACCGTGCGGCCGCCGCCGGAAATTTTCACGGCCTGAATATCCGCGTTGTGTCCCGGGATACGGACAACGGAAACGCCCGGTACGATGCGCACGTCGCCATCCGCAAGTTGCCATTGTCCGGCTTCCGTTACTGGAACAATCCTGTCAGCAAAATAGCTGGCGCGGTCGCGTTCGGTGGGATTCATGGAGTGCTCGAGCTCGCCGCGTTGCACAACGTATTGCGCGTTCGGGAAACTCGGCACATCGCGTCCGTTTACGGTGCGCGTGTTTCCACCGGCGTGATCGAAGTGCAGATGAGTGTTGATCACCATATCCACTTTCTCTGGGGTGACGCCGGCACGCTCGAGCGCATCTTTCAGCGGATCGCCCTCTTCAATCCCGTAAATGTTTCGTAGCTTGGCATCCCACTTCGTGCCGTTTCCGGTTTCCACCAGAATTGTTCGGCCATTCGCGCGCAGCAGCAAAGAATTAGCCGCCAGACGAACACGATTGCGTTCATCCGCCAAAGCTTTCTTTTCCCACAGAGTCTTGGGCACCACCCCAAACATGGCGCCGCCATCCAGATAAAAATTGCCGCCATGCATGGACAGAACTTCGATGTCACCAAGATGCATTGGTGATGGCCTCAGTCATTCAGGCCGCTCCTCGAGAGGATTTCGTTGACCGCGGTGAATGGATCCATGCGGCGTTCGGCGACCGCGGCGGCAAGTTCCGCCAGTTGCGTCTCCCCCGCGGCGTTGCCCAGAGCG
>JBBRPU010000149.1:0-7747 GCA_038227545.1 Candidatus Acidiferrales bacterium | reverse complement strand
CGCGATTCTTCCAGATCCTGTTGCAGACCGATGATGACCTGCGGCGCAAGCCGGACGCGCGCGTGCATCTGGAAATGGGCTTGCTGCGATTGATTAATGCCGCGCGACTGGCTCCGCTGGAAGAATTGCTGACGGAAATAAGAACCGGGACAGGTGGCGGAAGCACGAGTGGAGCGGGCGGATCTTCCGCTGGCACTCCGAGCGGCGCTCCCGCGCGACGGGCGGCGAGCGCCGCACGTGGCGCCAGTGGCGGAAGTGGCGGAAATTTTGCGAGTTCCGTTTCAAGTGCGGCCGCAGGAATGGCTGCAAGTGCTGCACCATTTGGGCGCGCCGCCATCAGTGCGCAGTCCTACGGCAGTGCAAGGGCGGCGACGGCAGCGCCTGCGGTTACACCAAGTGTTGCGCCTCTCCGTGCGTCCGAAACTGAAGCGCCCAATGAAGAAGGTGAAGGCAGCAGTATGTGTGCTTCATCTGTTGCGCCAATCAAAGAAAAAGCGATCAGCGCTGCGGCAGCCGCCGCAGAGATTCCGCCGGCACCGCTAATTTCGCCGAGCGCAGCATCCGCCACGAACGGCAGCGCCTACAGCAACGGGCGCGCTGAAGGGCACGGAGAAGGCCAGCTTCGCCTCGAAGGCATTACCGCCGAGCAGGTGGCGGAAATAAAATCCACCGTGGAGCAGCAACAGAAATTTCTCAGCGGATTGCTGGAGCATGCCGGCGCCTGGGAGCTCACCGGCGTGGAACTGAAACTTTATTACGCGGCGGACAAAAAATGGTGCGCGGAAATGCTGGAAGGGCGCGACTCGCTCGAAAAAATGCGTAGCGTTTCGAGCAAGGTGCTGGGCCGGCCTATCCGCGTGTGTGCTAAACTCGAAGCTGGTTCGATTACGGCGGCCACCGCGCGCGCGGGTTCGGACTTGCAGGAATTGCGGGCCAGGTTCGAAGGCGATCCGCTAGTGCGATCGTTGCTGCAACGCTTCGGAGGAAAAATATCCGAAGTGCGACGGGCCCAAGAGGAATAGCTGATGGAAGTCAACGCCCTCCAACAGATGCTTTCGAAATTCCGGCAGTTGCAGGACGACCTGCAGCGTCAGGTGAATTCCGTAAACGTGGAAGCCTCCGCGGGCGGCGGCATGGTCAACGTGAAGATGAACGGGCAGAAGCAAATCGTGGAGATTCGCATCGAACCGGAAATTTTCGCCGGCAAAGATCAGGAAATGCTGCAGGACCTGGTGCGTGCGGCGGTGAACGAAGCGTCGCGGCGGGTGGATGATGAGCTGGCCAGCCAGATGAAAAACCTGGCGGGTAGTGTACCGGGGATGTCCGGACTAAAAATTCCCGGCTTGTTTTAATTCTTCCGGCAGTTCCCTTCCGCAAAAAATAATTCCTGAATAAAAAAAATTTGCCAACCACGCGCTGGTTTGCGCGCTGGCGCCCGCTGTGCTACACATCATGGATGCCAGATTTTGCCGCGCCCGTAGAACGCCTGATAGATCAACTGAAACATCTTCCTGGAATCGGCCAGAAAACAGCGCAAAGATTAGCTTTTCACCTGCTGCGCAGCTCGCATGAAAACGCGCTGGCGCTGGCGGATGCCATCCGGGACGCCAAAGAAAAGATTCGCGAATGCTCCACGTGTCACAACATCACGGACACCGATCCTTGTTACTACTGTGTGGGTCCCACCAGGAATCACCGCACCATCTGCGTGGTGGAAGAAGCCCACAACATCATGGCCATTGAGAAAACGCGGATGTATTCAGGCATGTACCACGTCTTGGGCGGGGCGCTCTCGCCGCTTTCGGGACGCGGGCCGGAGCAGCTGAAAATAAAGTCGCTGATCGAACGCTTAAAGGGCGCCGGAATAGAAGAAATCATCGTGGCCACGAATCCGACGGCGGAAGGCGAAGCCACTGCGGTGTATCTGTCCAAATTGTTGAAACCATTGGGAGTGCGTGTCACCAGAATTGGCGTCGGCATCCCGGTGGGAGCGGACCTGGAATACGCGGACGAGGTAACCATGTTGAAAGCGATGGAGGGACGGCGCGAACTGTAGCTCGTGGAGTTTCCCAAAACTATTAGTACTGGTAGGACTCTATAGCCAAGAAATGCAATTAAGTATAAAGTTCGAGGTCTGCGAAGTCCCCCGGCAAGGAGGTGCGCTACGCCCACCCAAGCGCACTACAACGTTTTGATCCGGCGTATAGATTTGTGCCATGCGCGTGCATTAGCACCGGTACGGTGGTGTTCTGCGGCAAAACTGTTTTTTTGTGATGCCTTGTGCGCTGGCCGCGAATCCAAAGATTGATCGGCTTGCTGCGGCGCGGGCCGTCCCTGGACGATTCTAAGCCGCCAGCAGAAGCCAGCCTGAACTTGAAGAGAATAGAACCGCAAGCACTTGGGAGCTTAAGACGAGCGATGGACGAGATGAGCAACAATTTATCCGAGGGAACTTCAGAAATGCCGCTGGGATCAGTGGTCCATGGAAATCCGGAATTGCGCAAGCGTCGCAGCACAAGAATCGTGCAGGCCGTGCCGGTGGCAGTGACCGGCGTGGACGCCATCGGGCGCCCTTTTACGGAACACACTTCGACGCTGATTATCAATTGCCACGGGTGCCGCTACCAGTCGAAGCATTACGTTCTGAAAAACATGTGGGTGAAGCTCGAAATTCCTCACCCGGAGTCCGGCCAGGCGGCGCGCATTGTGCGCGGAAGAGTGGCGTGGATTCAGCGGCCGCGCACCGTGCGGCAACTTTTTCAGGTCGCCTTGGAGTTGGAAACCCCCGGAAATGCCTGGGGCATTGCATTTCCTCCCGAGGACTGGTTCGAATTCCCGGAGGTTGAGCAGCAGCATCACAGTCTGGGGGCCCCGTTGGAAAGTCAGCCAAACGAAATGGAACATGAAGTAGTAGCGGGCCATGAAAGCGAAGGCCCTGCGATGGTAGTGAGCGATAACCTGAGGACGTTCCCTTCCCCGACCAGCACCACGGACGCATCGCTGCAGTTGGCGCGGCAGCTGGCGCGGCTGGTGGCGGACGCCAAGCAACAAATCCAAGCGGCGGCGCGCGAAGCGGCGAACCAGGCGGTGGCGGCGGAGCAACACACGGCATTCGAACAGTGGGAGCAGAAATTCGCCGCAGCGCGCCAGGAAGTGGCCGCGGAAACCGCGCGGTTGGTGGAGAAAATCCAGCAGGAGGCCGACAAGCACGCGCAGGCTGCCAACGCGGCAGCCGCGGAAACGTTGCGCAACGAATTGCCAAAATACCTCGCGCCACAATTGGAACAGATCACCCAGGACCTGACCGCGCAACTTTCTCGCGAAGGCACCACGCAACGCGACCAGCACATGGAGAAACTGAAGGCCAGCGGCGACAGCCTGCTGATCTTGTATCGGGAAGCAGAAGAAGTTGCCGAGCGCCTGAAGGCCAAGGCGGACCAGGTGGAGGCGCGGCTGGCGGCGGAAACCGAGACGCTGCAACTAGCCCAGGCCGAGGCGGCCCGCCTGCGCGACGAAACCAGCGCAAATCTGGCGATGCAGGCGGAAGAGACGGAAGCACACATCGCGGGTCGCGCAGATGCCGCGGCGCGCACCATGGAAGAAGCGGCGCGAGTGCGTGAAGAAGCATTGGTGCGGCTAAAGGCGCACGCTGCGCAGACGGAATCGCAAATCGTGGATGCCGGCGCGCGCGCAGTGGAAGAGGCCGGGCGGCTGCGCAACGAAGCGCTGGATGCCAACTGGCAAGCGCTGCGTTCTGCGGCCGACAGCGTTCGCAACGAAGTGACGGCCGCGCTGACGGCCGCGCATCAGGAATGGGAACAACACCTGGCGCGAGAGATTGAAGTTGCGCAAGCGCGCTGGGAAGCCGCGCTCGAATCGAGCTTGCCGGAAGCGCAGAATCGCGTGGTCGGCGAAGTCGATGCGCGGGCCGGGGAATTATTTTCGCGCTTGCAGGATGAAGGCGCCAGTTACAGCGCGCGGCTTAAGGAAAATGCCGAGGAGGCCACCGCTGAGTTGGAGCGGCGATTGCTCGCGCTGCGTGAAGCGGTGCAGGAAGCTTCGGAGCGTCTGGAGTTCGCGTTGGCCAGGGCGGGAGAATCCACCACCACGCTGGAACATTTTTCCACCCGGCTGGGAGTGCTGCACGAGCAGGCGCTGGTCGGATTTCACGAGCAGCTGGATGACGTGCTGAGTTTGCATCGAAATGAAGTGCACCGGCGGTCGGAAGCGATACTCGACGACATCACCGCGCGGATTAAGACGGCGTTTGACGAACAGAGCCAGCGCGCCGCGGCAGAATTTGAAGAGCGGGTCAGCGGCATCGTGGCGCCGCACATTCAACGCACGGAAGAATCGGTGCACCGCATGGCCGGCGGGCGAGCGCTACTGGATGCGGCGCTTTCGATCCAGCAAGACCGCATACGCACGGTAGCGGACGACGCGTTCGCGGAATCGTTGTCGAGGTTCAGGGATAACCTGGGCAGCGCGGAGCAATTGCTGGATGAAGGTGCGCGGGCGGTAACGGGACGCAACCTGGCGGAGATGGAAGAGAAATTGAGCGACATGAAACATCAGGCCATTCAGGATGTTTTTAAGTCCGCGGAATGGTACGAGAAGAAAGCGCAGACGCACATCCAGAACGTGACGGAAAAAGCGGTGGAGCAGGCCGGTTCACAATTGCGCGAGAATGCCGGGGACATTTCCAGCACCTTTGCGAGTGAACTGGATAATTCCAGCCGGAATTTTGTGGGACACACGCAATCGCAGATGGAAGACGCGGTGCGCGAAGCGTTCGAACGCGCGCGCGCGTTATTTTCGGAGGCCTCCGAGACCACCACTGCGGCGTTCACGGATGAGATTCAGCGCACCGGCCGCCAGGAGCTGGAAGGCTTCGGCGAAGAGCTGCAGAAATCGGTGGAGCAAGCGCGCGCGAACCTGGATGGGGCGCGCCGCGAGCACACCGACAAGGTTACCGCCGAGCAAGAAGAATTTTTGCGTCGCTTCCAGGCATCCATGAACAAGTCGCTGGAGGCCGGCATCGGGGACGCGCATTCGAAAGTGGAGGCGAGTTTTTCTCCGCTGCTGGACGCGTGGAAAGTGATGACCGACCGCCAGCATGGCGAACTGCGCAACGTGTACGCGAAAATGAGCGAACACGCCACGGAACAGCATCGCACCCGGCTGGAAAATGTTTCGAATCAGTGGATGCTGGCGACGGTGACTTCGCTGGACCACCAATCGCGAGAAGTGGTGGCGAGCATTTCCGCGAGCGCGGAAGAGAAATTGCGCGAGACCTGCACGCAGGTGTTCGCGGGAATCGGCGAGACCTTGCAGGAACGATTGCAGCAGATCGCGCGGAGTTTGACGGTGACTCCGGCGGATCCGAATACTCGGTCGCGAGCGGCGACGCCGGGTAGCTGATTTTCTTCATAACCAAAGAAAAAACTGAACAAAACAAAGCGAAGCCCCACCCTATAAACCGAGGGTGGGGCACCCGGCAGGGTAGCTGAGTTTTTATAACCCGAAAAAATCAACAAAACAAAGCGAAGACCCACCCTACAAATCGAGGGTGGGAAACCCGGTCAGGGTGACAGCCGGACAGAGTTTTGCGGCGCGTTCGCTTGCGATGCGACTCCCCGGTATAATGCAGAGGTTCCTTCCCTATGGCTAATCGTGCATACCTGCGCGTCTGGACGCGCGATTTTTCCGAAGAAACAATGATTGCTGAGTTCGCGCGATTCCTGACCAGCGCGCCGCTATCGGCGTCGGTGAATACTTTCACGGAATTGACCGTCCAACCGGTGGACGCCACGGAGACGCCGGTGGCGTCGTGGGACTTGCGGCCGCAAAAATACGGGCCTGCGGAAGTCGCGGCGCTGGCGATACAACATCTGAACGCGGACAGCGCGTACGTTGCTTCCGCAAGATGGGATCTGTGGACACTGGATGTGGAGAACCTGAAGTGGCAGCACACGCCCCAACCTCTTTTGCTGACGTGCAACGGCGCGGCGTACGACAACAATATCGCGTCGTCGGACGGACAATTTGTCGCGGACCTGGGGTTCGAGCACTTTTTTACCGGGCATGCGGGTTTGCTGGCGCCTGGAAAGGCGACGAATCCTTTTGACTCCTCGGATCATCCGCTGGAGCACACGTTTCGCAGGTGGATGTCTGCCGGCGGAAACCTGAAGGAATATCACGCAAAAACGCGCGAGAACATCCAACAACTGTTCCGCTGGGTGGAGGCCGTGCAAGCGGCCCTGCCGGTGGAGCGTAGCGAATTGTGGTCGGAAGGCGAGGAGAATTTCGAGGCGCGGCTGGACGCTATATTGGCACAGCGCTGATCGAAGATTTCTGAAGCGCGCGGTAGAGAGTTTTTCAGCCAGCAGCTAGAATTAGACGAAATTTGGGTTGGCAATCTCAGAACAGAACGAGAAACATGGACGCGCCGCAGCCGGCAGGAGAGGCCGCTACTTTGACGAAACATTCTGAGTCGAGCAAAGGATTCTGGGCCCGTAACGAAAAAATGTTGGCGAAGAATTTTTGGGCCATGGCGCTCGCCGCTCTCCTGATGATTCTCGGGGGCGGATGCGGCGGCACGGAACCACCGAAACCTAAAGCCGAGCCCGCGGCGGAAGCGCAGCCCGCCGCGCCAGCCATCCCGGACGACATTCAGGACGCCGCGAAAACCCTGCTGGGCAGCGATGCGACGGTGCTGCTGGTTGGAGACTTGGCGAAGAACGGCAAGCGGCAGTTCCTCGCGGCCAATGTGGTGCCTAAAACTCCCAAGAATAATGTGCCCGGCACGGTGATCACCCGCGCAGTCGTGGCCCAGGAAGACGACGGGAAGTGGACGGAGTTGCTGCGTTGCGACGAACACCTGAAGAATGCGAAAGGTTTTTTAGGTTTGACACCGCTCGATTCCATCACTGGCTGGAGGCTGCAGTACGAGCAGAATGCGGAAAAAGGTTTGCAGCTATATTTTATTCCGCTGAAGGTTAATGGCGACACGCACGTGCTGCCCGTGGGAGTGCGTTGGAATCCTGCGACGAAACGCTACCAATCACTGGACCCCACGTATGAACATTTCCTGAAGGAATCGGCGGCGCTTGAAAATGCGAGGTCCACGCTGCGATGAGCGCTACAGCTACAACCAGTGCCACGCTGGGCGCGCAAGCAACTCCTAAGAAACCGGAGAAGGTTTCGGCGTGGAAAAATCTGCGCGGACTGTTTCCGTATCTGCGGCGGTACACCGGCGGATTGACGCTCGGGCTGTTTACATTGCTGCTGATGGGAATCGTCGGCAACGTCGTGCCGCTGGGGATTGGAATTGTTTTCGATGTGCTGGCGGGAAGCGCGCGTCCGTTTTCCCACGGAGCCCCGGGAGTTGCAGGCGCTTCCGCCACGTGGTTGAGCCGCGTCGTGCCCTTTTATGAGCCATCGAGCCGGCACACGCTGGCGATTTATTGCCTGCTGCTGGTGGGCTGCATCGCGCTGAAAGGGATTTTGTCTTTCTGGACGCGCTGGATTTTAATCGGCGTGTCGCGTGACATTGAGTTTGATATTCGCAACGACCTGTTGGATCGCCTGCTGGTACTCGAGCCGGAATTTTACGTGCGCAACCGCACCGGCGAGTTGATGTCGCGGGCTACCAACGATCTGAATGCCGTGCGCATGGTGCTGGGGCCGGGAATCATGTACAGCGCGACCACGCTGGTCACCATGGTAATGGCCATTGTGCTGATGT
>JBBRPU010000148.1:0-7757 GCA_038227545.1 Candidatus Acidiferrales bacterium | reverse complement strand
CAAATACTGGATAGAGTTGTCGCGCGATTTATTGGCACCAAGCACGAGCGCGACGTAAAGAAATTGCAGCCGGTGATCACGGCGATCAACGCGCAGGAAGCGGAAGTCAAAGCGCTTTCCGACGAGGATCTGAAGCTGCGCTTTGCCGAGCTGAAGGGCCAGGTGCAGGAACGCTTGAAAGAAGCGGATCCCGCCGAGCCTACTTTTCGCGAATTGATGCGGCAGGCGTTGGAGCCCGCCGTAGTCCCCGCGTTTGCGCTGGTGCGCGAAGCCGGCTGGCGCTTCCTGAAAATGCGCCATTTTGACGTGCAACTGATCGGCGGCCTGGTCCTGCACGAAGGCAAAATTGCGGAAATGAAAACCGGCGAAGGAAAAACGCTGGTGGCCACGCTTCCCGCATGCTTGAACGCGCTGGCCGGGCGTGGTGTACACATCGTCACCGTCAACGATTACCTTGCACGCCGCGACGCCGAGTGGATGAGCGGGTTGTATCGCGCGCTGGGCTTAAGCGTAGGCGTTATCGTTCACGACCTGGACGATGAGCAACGTCGCGCGGCGTACGGCGCGGACATCACCTACGGAACGAACAACGAATTTGGTTTCGACTATTTGCGCGACAACATGAAGTACGACCTGGCCAATTGTGTGCAGCGCGGCCATCATTTCGCCATCGTTGACGAAGTGGACTCCATCCTCATTGACGAAGCGCGTACCCCACTGATTATTTCCGGACCATCCGAAGAATCCACGGATAAATACGCCAGGATCAACAAGATTATTCCCAAACTTATTCAGGATATTGATTACACCATTGATGAAAAGCACCGCCAGGCCACTCTCACCGAAGAGGGCTTCAACAAGTGCGAGCGTTTGCTGGGCCTGAGCAATATGTCCGACCCCGCCAACATTGAAATCATGCATCACGTGTACCAGGGGCTGCGCGCGCATTCGCTGTACAAAATTGACGTGGATTATGTGAATAAGGACGGCGAGATCATCATCGTGGACGAATTCACCGGCCGCCAGATGCCCGGCAGGCGGTGGTCGGACGGCTTGCACCAGGCCGTCGAAGCCAAAGAAGGCGTGAAGATCGAGCGCGAGAACCAGACCCTCGCGACCATTACCTTTCAGAATTATTTCCGCATGTACAAAAAATTATCGGGCATGACCGGAACGGCGGAGACGGAAGCGGCGGAGTTCGGCAAAATTTATAACCTCGATGTGGTGGTCATTCCCACCAACCGCAACCTGATTCGCAAAGAACATCCCGACATCGTCTACCGCACGGAAAAAGAAAAATTCACCGCCGTGGTGAATGGCATCATGCAGGAAGATGATTCCTTCGCGAACGGCATTCGCCACTATCACGAGCGCGGCCAGCCGGTGCTGGTAGGGACTATCTCCATCGAAAAATCCGAAACTATTGCGGCGCTGCTGAAAGCCGCGAAAATTCCGCACGAAGTGTTGAACGCCAAGCAGCACGAGCGCGAATCGCGCATCGTCGCGCAGGCCGGGCGCAAGGGCGCTGTCACCGTGGCCACCAACATGGCCGGCCGCGGTACGGACATTCTGCTGGGCGGAAATCCCGAGCAGATGACGCGCGATCATTTCCTGAAAAACAAGCTGGCCATGCCGTATGCCTCGGCCCCGGCGGTGATCGCGGCGCCCGCCGATGGCTCCGGTGAAGGTTCGGTAGCGCAGCCCGTCGCGCCGATGGTGCTGTTCCAGCACGAAGGAAAAATCTTTCAGGTGGCGGCGGATCAATGGAAGCCCATCTACGATCAATTTGCCGGGCAGTGCAAGGCGGAACACGACGAAGTAGTTTCGCTCGGCGGTCTGCATATTCTTGGAACGGAGCGCCATGAAGCGCGGCGCATTGATAACCAGTTGCGCGGCCGCGCGGGACGTCAGGGCGATCCTGGCTCCTCGCGATTTTTTCTTTCCCTGGAAGACGACCTCATGCGCATCTTCGGCGGCGAGCGCGTGAAGGCGTTGATGTTCCGTCTGGGCATGACGGAAGGTGTGCCGATTGAGTCCGGCCTGATCTCACGTCGCATCGAGAACGCGCAAAAATCCGTGGAAGCGCAGAACTTCGACGCCCGCAAGCATTTGTTGGAATACGACGATGTAATGAACAAGCAGCGCGAAACCATTTACGGCATTCGCCGCTCCGCGCTGGAAGGCAAAGATCAGCGCGACTACGTTCTGGGCATCGCGGAAGATGTGGCGCGCGAGTTGGTGAATACTTTCTGCCCGCGTGAACAGCATCCGGACCAGTGGAATGCCACGCAATTTCTGGCGGAAATGAACGCGCAATTCGGAGTGGATGCCAAAGCGGCGGGTGCCGATCCCGGCACGCTGACCCATGACGCACTTTCCGACGCCGCTGCCGAAGCGGTGAGCGCGCGCTACGCGGAAAAAGAAACACAGTTTGGCGCGGACCTGATGCGCTGGCTGGAGCGCCGCATCATTCTGGATGTTGTGGACTCCCAGTGGAAAGACCACCTTCTTTCGCTCGACCATTTGAAAGAAGGCATCGGGCTGCGCGGCTATGGCCAGAAAGATCCGCTGGTCGAGTTCAAAAAAGAAGCGTTCACCATGTTTGAAGACATGATGGCGCGCATTGACAATGAAACGATTCGCTATCTGTTTCATATTCAGATGCAGCAGGGTGAGCCGCCTGCTCAGGTCACGGAGCAGCGCGCCGAACCGCCGCGTCCTCCCCGGCCGGGAGCGCAGAGCGCCATGGCCAGTGCGGCGGCCCGCGCTTCCTCAAGCGATGGCGAATCGCGACAATTACCGTCGGTGGCGCGTGATCTCGAACGCAAACAATCGCGGCAGCAGAGTGATCTGCAATATCAGACCGGTCCCGCACAAGCCGAAGCTCCGAAGCCCGTGCGCGCTGCGGCAAAAGTAGGACGCAACGATCCCTGCCCCTGCGGTTCAGGGAAGAAATATAAAAAGTGTCACGGCGTGAACGCCTGAGCTTGCACGGCGTTGTTGTTTCCGTTTATATCTCCAAAAGTTTTTGGCCTGAGACAGAACTCGTAGAGTTTTTTGCCAGCGCAGAGGAACAATAATTATGCCGCCAGGAACCGGTCCCATGCAGCAGCCCGAACGCCAGCCCATTCCCGGCGTAAAAAATCTTGTGGCCATCGCCAGCGGAAAAGGTGGCGTGGGAAAAACCACCGTCGCGGTCAATCTGGCCCTGGCGCTGGCGAAGCTGGGTTTCAAGGTTGGATTGATGGACGCGGATGTTTACGGACCGAACGTGCCCATCATGCTGGGCACGCATTCCGAGCCGCAGGCCACCCAGGATAAGCGCATCATTCCGGTGATGGCCCAAGGCATCAGGATGATTTCCATGGGTCTGCTGAATCCCGGTGACAAGCCCATGATTTGGCGCGGCCCGATGCTGCACAGCGTGATCACCCAATTTTTGCGCAGCGTGGATTGGGGCGAGCTGGATTACCTGTTGATTGATTTGCCACCCGGAACTGGCGATGTGCAATTAACGCTGATTCAAACCGTAGCAGTGACCGGTGCGGTAATTGTGACCACGCCTTCGACGGTCGCCCTTGCGGACGTGCGCAAAGCCATCGAAATGTTTCGCCAGGTGAACGTTGAAGTCCTGGGCGTGGTGGAAAATATGAGCACGTTTTCCTGCCCGCATTGCGGCAAAGGAGTGGATATTTTTGGTCACGGCGACGGCGCCACGACGGCGAAAGAATATGGCGTACCCCTGCTCGGTGAAATTGAAATTGATCCGCGCATTCGCGTCGGCGGCGACACCGGCAAGCCCGTGGCGGCGCAAGGTGAAGGCGGAGCGGGCGCAAAAAGTCTCTTCAATGTGGCGCGCGCAATGACCGCGCGGTTGGAAGAAATTGGCGCAAATGCGTCGGGCCCGACGGTCCAGATCGACTAGCATCGAATCCACTCGTTCTGTAGGCGGGGTAACGCAGAGTGTTCTGTAGGAGGTGGGAGCTTCAGCTCCCACGCCCCAGACAGGCTAACTCACGGCTTTAGCCGCTGAAGAAGCTCTTGGCTCGGCAGCTCACTTCGCAAGCCATCGCCAGCGGACTAGCTGTGATTCCGTACCGCGATTTCTTTCCTCGAAAGACAATCCCCATTAAGATAGAGCCAAGCTGAAGCAGCGCGCAGCAAGCGCGACATTGCCCACGGGGAATATTGGCTAGGACTCCAGACATTCGAGCGTATCGCGGAAAGCGCCCGCAGATTGCCGCCAGCGCGTGGATAGATCCCGCTGCCGTGATTATCGGCGACGTGACTATCGGCGAAGACGCGAGCGTATGGCCCGGCACTGTCATCCGCGGCGATGTGCACCACATTCGCATCGGAGCGCGCACCAATATTCAGGACGGCTGCGTGCTACACGTGATGCGCGACGAATGGCCGCTGATGCTGGGCGACGACGTAACGGTGGGGCATTCCGTGACGCTCCACGGGTGCACGATTGAGTCGCTTTGCCTGATCGGCATGGGCGCAATTATTTTAAACGGCGCGCGCATCGGAACCGGCAGCATCGTCGCAGCAGGGACGCTGGTCACCGAGCGCACGGTAATTCCGCCGGGCAGTCTGGTGATGGGCGCGCCCGCAAAAGTAAAACGCGCGCTGACAGAACTGGATCGCGCTTCGATTGGGGACTACGCCAAGCGCTACGTGGAATACAAAAATATCTATCGCGAGGAACCCGCAGAGTGAGTGAAAGTTCCGCAACCGGCCAGCAGCAGCCAGAGCCGCAAGCCAAGCAGTCAAAGCCTCGTAAATTTCAGGCCATCAAGGGCGTGCGCGATTTGCTGCCAGCAGAGACGCCGCTCTGGAACCACGTCGAAGAAACCGCGCGAGCGGTCTTTGGCGCATTTGGATTTGGCGAAATTCGTGTCCCGATTTTTGAGCCGACAGAATTGTTTGCGCGCTCGATCGGTCTGGACACTGATGTTGTTTCGAAAGAAATGTATACCTTCGCGGACCGCGATGAATCCATGATCAGCTTGCGGCCGGAAGCTACGGCCAGCGTGTGCCGCGCTTATATTGAACACAACATGCAACAACTTCCACAGCCGGTGAAGTTGTACTACACGGGACCGATGTTTCGCCGCGAGCGCCCACAGAAGGGACGCTACCGCCAGTTTTACCAGATAGGCGCCGAAGTGCTGGGCGGAAATGATGCGCCGGGGATAGACGCCGAAGTGATCGAAATGGTCATGGCATTTTTTGACCGCTTGGAATTGCAAGGCGTGTAACTCGACATCAATTCCATCGGATGCCGGGAGTGCCGCGGCAAATATGTGGAGGCGCTGCGCGCCGAACTCCTCAAAGTGAAGGAGAAGCTGGGCACAGATAGCCAGCGCCGCATTGAGACGAATCCGCTGCGCGTGTTGGATTCGAAGCTGGAGAGCGAGCAAGAAATTATCGCCATGCTGCCGCGCATGGCGGCGCATCTCTGCGCAGCTTGCACCGAACATTTCGCCGAAGTAAAACGCCAACTGGAATTGCGCGGAGTGATCTACCGCGAAAACTGGCGGCTGGTGCGCGGGTTGGACTACTACATGCGCACGACGTTTGAGGTTACGGCCCAAGGGCTAGGCTCGCAGAACGCTGTGTGTGGCGGCGGGCGCTATGACGGGTTGGTGGAATTGCTGGGCGGGCCGCCCACAAAAGGAATTGGCTTCGCGATCGGCGAGGACCGACTGATTCTGTCCTTACAGGAAAGCGGCAAAGCTCCCGCGCCGAAGGGGCGCGACGTGTATATCGCGTGGATGGGCGAGAAGGCGTTCGCCACGGCGATTCGCGCGGCCAAGGATTTGCGCGCGGCAGGATTTCGTGTGGAGTTGCCGGCGACGGAACGAAAATTTGGGAAAGCGCTGGAGCAGGCCGACAAGCTGGGCTCGCGTTACGCGCTGATTCTGGGCGACGATGAAGTATCCACCGGGGGATGGACGCTGAAGACGCTGGCTGACGGTTCGCAAGCAAAATATACGGAAGCCGATTTGCTGGAGCACTTGCGCAAAGCCAAGGCCTCCACACTCGGCGCATAATTTTATTTTCATGGAGAAATGACTTGCTGGATCTTCTGGGCGATTTGCAGCGAACACATTATTGCGGAGAATTGCGCGCGAAAGACGCGGGCAGCGACGCCATCGTGATGGGTTGGGTAGCGCGGCGGCGCGACCTGGGGAATTTGCTTTTTCTCGATGTGCGCGACCGCTCCGGCATAATCCAGGTGGTCTTCAACAAAGAGACCCAGCCAGAGGCGCACGCCAAGGCGGAACAGGCGCGCTCGGAGTTTGTCGTCGCCGTCGAAGGCAAAGTCATTCAGCGGCAGAAATCCAATCCTGAGCTTGCCACCGGTGAAGTTGAAATTCTGGCGTTGCGGCTGCATATCCTGAATACCGCAAAGACCCCGCCGTTTCAGATCGAAGAAGACATCAACGCCGCCGAAGAAACGCGCCTGCGATATCGCTATCTGGATTTGCGACGCCCGCGGCCGCATCGCAACCTGGAGTTGCGTCACAAAATATTCCTGGAAATTCGCCGCACTATGGACGAGCTGGGCTTCCTCGAAATTGAAACGCCCATGCTGACGCGTTCCACTCCGGAAGGCGCGCGCGACTACCTCGTGCCCAGCCGCGTACATCGCGGCCAGTTTTACGCGCTGCCGCAGTCGCCTCAAATTTTCAAGCAGATCCTGATGATTGGCGGCATGGATCGCTATTTCCAGATCGTAAAATGCTTTCGCGACGAAGACCTGCGCGCCGACCGCCAGCCGGAGTTCACGCAGCTCGACCTCGAAATGTCCTTCCCGCGCCAGGAAGATATTTTTGGCGTGATCGAAAAGGTGATGGTGCGCGCTTGCGCGGTCGCGGGAGTCAAAGCCGAGGCTCCATTTCCGCACATGCTGTACAAAGACGCCGTTCGCAAATATGGCAGCGATAAGCCGGACATGCGTTTTGGCATGGAGCTGCACGAAGTGACGGATGCGTTTCCGGCCGAAGCCAAGACAAAATTGCAGATCGAAGGAAACGTCTTCGCGTTTGCGGCTCCTGGCGCGGCGGGATATTCGCGCAAACAACTGGACGAGTTGACGGAAAAAGCCAAGAGCGCCGGCGCGCGAGGGGCCTATTTCGTAAAGGTCGCTGCCGAAGGCACCACCTCCACAGTGGAAAAATTGATCGGCGCGGAAAATGTGAAGAAGCTTGCTGACGCTTGCGGCACCAAGGTCGGCGACCTGGTGGTTGCAGTTTCCGCAAAACAAGAAATCAAGGGCACCGAAGCGGCCGCGCTGGTAGCCGGACAGTTGCGTCTGCAACTGGGCGAAGCGCTCGGCCTCATTGATAAGACCCAGTGGAAATTTTTGTGGCTCACGGGCTTTCCACTTTTTGAGTGGAGCAACACCGACAAGACCTGGGTGAGCGCCCAACACCCGTTCACTGGCATCGTGGATGAAGATCTGGAAAAACTCGAATCCGCGCCCTGGGAAGTACGCTCGAAGGGCTACGACCTGGTCTTGAATGGCGTGGAGCTAGGCTCCGGCAGCATTCGAATCCACCGCCAGGATGTGCAGCAGCGCTTGTTCAAAGCGCTGGGGCTGACTGAGGAACAGTTGCGCCGAAGATTCGGCTTCTTCCTCGATGCGCTCACCTACGGCACTCCCCCACAGGGAGGAATTGCGTTAGGCCTCGATCGAGTAGTGATGTTGCTGGCGGGAGAAAAATCCATTCGCGAAGTAATCGCCT